>DUHG01000086.1 GCA_013330975.1 Candidatus Bathyarchaeota archaeon | reverse complement strand
GCCCCTTCCAAAGGGCATATCAAAAGTGGATTTCAAGATCATCGATTTTAAGCCTTTTGGAACAATAACCGAAAAAGAGGTTTTAAACGAAATCTTACATTCTACAAAAATCCCAGTCAAAAATCCTTTCAAGGACATTTCAAAAGGATACGGCAGCTATGCAGTAGGTGTTATTCATCCGCCAGACCAATTTAATCTACCTGATTTTATGATTCAGACGTGGAGACATGATAAGCAGTCGTCATTCGGAGAAGAAGACACTATAATAGTTTACCTCTGGCTCGAGACACCGAGAGGTCATGCCTTCGTGCCAGTGGCTGTTGCAGGAGACAATCCTAATGGTCAGAACATATGGAGAGCAATATATGCAGCTACTCCAGCGGGAAAAAATATCCAACTACTCAAAAAGGATCAAATCCAAGTGCGGGTACACGGCAATACGCTTTTCGCTGGGTGGACGGAGCCCATACCGCTCTTTCCAACGAAATACATTCTACCGCCAGCATGCATTCTTTTTGAAGGGTACGGCGATGTTAGAACAAGCGGGTATACCGTAGTTCATCCTTCGGGTTTTAGGAACGAGATGGAAGAAAACACCTTTGATGCATTTGTAACCTTTATTCATCCAACGTCAAAGTACAGTGGACCGAGCACTGACGGAATTTTGGTCAGAGACCACATATCGACCAACATACCCCCAGGATCTAATAACTAAGTGAACTGTAAAGGCCTCAACTTTTCACGTCTTCTCTAACACGCTCCTAAATTCTCAATGCAGATCTTTCATAGATTGTCAACAACTTAGGCGAAAAATCAGTATTAATGCCTCGCAAGCACAGACTTTGGAACTCTTCCACAGAAAGCATCAACCGGTGCTTTCTTGCTTACAAGAGACCCAACAAAACGTCCTTCAACAGACGATAAATACACTGGATAATGCGGGCTCGACGGGTTTAGGACGAATCCGCATATTAACTGTAGGTGAAATGGGATTTGAACCCCGCCCCAAGTTGGAGATGTCACCCGCCAAACCCCTTTTTTCTTTTCGTTTGCTCTGATAATATTATCTCGCGCACTGAATCCATAAAATCTAAAACAAAATCTCCATCGAGACGAACCACAAGTGATTTAGGCAAAAAAACAAGAAAATGGCGTTCTTGCACGTGAATTGGATGTTGATGTATATTCAATATTTCCCTGCTCTGGCTGCGTGGAAGCTGGCGTTTAGGCGTTTTATTGTCCGTTATATGGTTGGTGTTGTCGAGGTCTCATAGAGAATAATCCTATTGTAGCGAATATCCAACCGATAAGTATCAGCAGCAAGCCAACAACGATGATGGTTAGTATGGCTCCTATCCAGAGCAAGGTTCCCGCTGTGGTTAATGATGCTTCTCCTGTTTTCTCAGCCAGTATATTGAACGTCTTTTTCAAGTGAGATGTGGCGAGGATATAGAATATGAAAGCAGTGATAATTCCGCCTAAGAAAGCTGCTAAGCCAACTCCAAAGCCCGCGGTGAGCAAAAAGTCCTCGGCAAATGTGAAGCCAGTTGCTGATGCAACGCCAATTACCAATGCTGTGACAGCTACTCCTGCTGCTATCAAAGCAACTATGTAATACTTGACGCCGGTCCATGAGTTTTGGTAGATTTTTTCGTCTTGGTAGTAGTTAGAGAGTTCTTTCATGCCTTTGAGCAATAGAACTATGCCGATTATGCCAAGTATCCACCCCACATAAGGAACCATGCTGAGCAAAAGCAATACTGCGCCTTCAGCAGCCAAATTCTTGCTATATTCATAGTTGACATTCATCTTTCTTGTCTCCATCTTTTTGGAAACCTACATGGCGATTGAAGGATATAGCCCTAACATTTAGACAAAAAACTCCAGTGTAGCCCTAACATTTGGAGTGGAAGCTCTAACAGTTAGAGCCATAAGTTAAAATTCAATATCCTGTAATTTACGAGAAAGTAAAGGGAGAGAATTGGCAAAATCACGTGGGATTAGTGCAGACATCCAGTCACCCAGGACTAAGCTACTCTATTTCATTTACTCTGCCCCAAGTAGCAGAATCAAATCTGGGCCAGGGGTGAAATCCAGAATAAGTTCTGCGTTGGGTTACAAGTCTGATGGGCATTTCCATTATGACTGGAACTACCTTGTGAGCGCGGGCATGATTGAGGAAAAACAGGATCACATTCTTGTGACTGACACGGGAAAAAACGAGTTCACTTTGCACTCAACTGCTTCCATGAGCAATACAATAATGATCGTTATGGGAGTTGCAATGGTTCTTTTCACTTTTGGGCTAAGTCTGGAAATTTTGCCCAAAGAAAGTGTAGCGTTTTTCGGCATAGCACTAATCTTTATCGGATTCTCTTTCTTGCTTGTGAGCCGAAGAAACCAACCCAAGCTGCCGCCAGAAGCTAAAGCCTTGCTTAAAGAACTGAGCTGACGCTGATGCGAATCAGTGCTCGCTATTAAGATTTTAGCGGGGATTCAAGGGGCTATTTTGGAATAGATTTTGTATTTGGGAAAAANNCGCCTGTTTGCCCAGCAGGGCTACCATTAAAGGTCAATATTAAGTAGAGCGAAATTGCGCAAGGTTTTGCCGTCGCTGAGAATTTTTAAGTCATGGCACACATCTTGATTGGGTTGGAAAAATGACAAATGACGAGAGAAGCAATCTTGTAAACACAATCTTTGTTCTGGCCAATTTCTCCATCATGAGCAACTTCTTGATGTTCCGTTTTGCCAGTGCCCCAGAAAGATTGACTCTTACGGTGACCGCCATCTCTTGGCTAATTTTCATAGCAGCGGTAGTCTCGGTAAACACTTGGCTGTACCTCAAATACTATAGAAAGCCCAAACGTACCGTGTGAACCCTTCAGCAACATCCCGGTTTCCTTGATGCAGAATCTACACCGCTTCGAGAAGCCAAGTGCGCGCTATGAATTGCGCGTGGTGGACCGGTGGGGGATTTGGACGATAGGTTTTTAGGTGCTATGCCCTCTCCCGCACATCCCCTTTTTTTGAAGCGTTTTTGGCGCTGGCAGTCAATTTTCAGTTGGAATCGGGGTAACTCTTACCATTACTGAAATAGATGTAAACGAAAGTTTTATAGATTATGTAATGGTAATGAGGTTATGCGCGTAATCAAACGAAAGAAGGGTGGAGCTGAGTATTTCTATCTACAGCACTCGTTCAGGAAAGACGGCAGGGTTGTCACTAGAGAACGCTATTTGGGCAAGAGCGTACCGGACGACATCGAAGAGATAAAAGCCGAGCTCCGGCGTGAGGCCGAAGAAGCCCAGTCGAAGAAACTCGAGAAGATAAGGGGGCGCTTTCAAAGAGAGTGGGCAAGGTATCCTGACTCTGCAAGGGAAAAGGAGCTTCAGGAAATTGCTATAGCTTTCACGTACAACACCAACGCGATAGAGGGTTCTACCATAACGCTTGAGGAGACCCGGCAGATCTTGGAGGACAGGATCGCTCCGAGCAAGCCGTTGGCAGACATCAGGGAGACTGAAGCACATGCGAAAGTGTTCCTGCAAATGCTGAAGGCAGGCGAGAGAATGTCAGAAGATCTCCTGTTGAGATGGCATGAAGAGATTTTCAGGGAGACCAAGCCTGATATCGCTGGAAAGTTCAGAGATTACATGGTAAGAGTGGGACCCTACGTTGCTCCTGACTGGCGTGAAATGGGGGAGCTCATGAAGCAGCTGATGACGTTCGTTAGCAAGTCTCGGTTCAATCCGGTTGAGACTGCGGCGAGGGCTCATTATATCTTTGAGAAGATTCATCCGTTTGGCGATGGCAACGGCAGGATAGGCAGGCTTTTGATGAATAACATTTTGTGGAAGCAGGGTTACCCCATGCTCATAGTCGAATACAGAAAAAGGAAATCTTACTACAAGGCTCTGGAGCGGACCGAAGAGGGTTTCGCTGACTATTTTATCAGAAGGTACCTGTCGGTCCACAAGAAACTGTTGCGGCAGTAGCGGGCGTGGTGGGATTTGAA
>DUHG01000087.1 GCA_013330975.1 Candidatus Bathyarchaeota archaeon | reverse complement strand
GTAGCCCTGCTGGGCAAACAGGCGCAGTGTCAGCGAACTCTTTATCTGCGTGTTGTTGTCCACGGCATTTTTCAACGGAAAACAAAATCTTGTTGGCTGAAAGCCAGCGTTAATTTGACCCGAATGTTGTGCCATGGCGGTCGAGATGGAAGTTGTTACATTTGAAAAAAATCGGATGTAACAACAACTACCTGAAGAACGAAGGCACCGCAGACAAGAAGCTATTGTGCTAGGAGCTGCGGGCACAACAACAACCAAACAGAAAAGACTCACGCAAGAAGTTGTTATTCGGCAAAGTCACCGAACAACAACAACCAGTAAGTTCTTCTGGAGATGCGCGAAGTGTTTGGTTGTTGTAGTGCGGCTGAAGAAAAACCATATGCGCACTACTACTTCAAGCGAGACAAAGAAATGAAGATTGTTGCAGTCGTCCAGAAAAAACAATCGATGACGAGAAGTGAAAATTCAACCCGGGCAGTAGGTGATGCCGAAAGTTGTGATCAGTCATTTTTTCTTGCAATCCGCAGAGAACAGCGCCTTCCAAATCAGCCAGCTGTGAGCGTTGGGGNNACATATGCGGCTGAGTAGAGCATAATAGCACAACGACAGATCTCTTTGTGCAGTCAGCCTGATTCAATGTCTTTTTATAATGATGGTTCCTTTGAAAAAGGAGAAACACTTTGATTCGCTTGCTCTCATCCGTAGATTCTGATTCAATATTGCAGGTTGTCAATGACGCTGCGGAAGCATACAGAGGCGTCATCCCTGAAGACCGGTGGAAAGAACCATACATGCCTGCCAAAGAACTCAAAGAAGAAGTCGAAAGCGGCGTCCAATTCTACGGCTGGACAGAAAATGAAAAAGTGGTAGGCGTAATGGGAATCCAACCAGTCAACGACATTACACTGATCAGACACGCATACGTGCTAACAAAACGGCAACGAAAAGGAATCGGAGAAAAACTGCTCAATCACCTCTTAGACTTAGCCCAAACCTCAGAAATCCTAGTTGGAACCTGGATGGCAGCCGACTGGGCTATTAGCTTCTATCAAAAGCACGGATTCACATTGGCATCAAAAGACGAAGGAGACAAGCTGCTCAGAAAATACTGGAATATTCCCAAACGGCAAGTCGAAACTTCAGTGGTTCTAAAATTCAAAAAGAAATAGCCCTATACAATCACCAAGAACTAATGCCTTGTCTCTAGCTTAATCTGTAACATTGTAAAGCGTTTTCTCAAAAGCAACGTGTTTTTTTTATAGACTAGAGCTTGACCATGATGTCGNNCAGGCGGAGAAACAACCTTTCCAGTGGAAACATCAAATTTAGCCCCGTGATTAGGGCATGTGACAACGTTGCTTTCCAAAACTCCCTCTGAAAGGTCGCCTCCAAAATGAGTACACTCGCTGCCAACAGCATAATAATTCCCATTAACATTGGCAATGAGAATAGTGGTCTCTCCGAGAGTTACTTTTTTCATCTTACCAACTTTGACTTCTGACTTGCCANNGAAAAAGTCGCCACAGCCTTGATGCCTAGCTTGGCTTCCCTTCGGTTTCGCAGTTTTTCTTCTTTGGATAACCCTCTACGCCTATGGCCCTGCAGACGTAATTGTGACACGGAGCAAAGACCGTGCAGTGAAATGCAACATATGAAATGCCCGTTTTAAGCCAGAAAACAACCAGTCCACCTAGCAAAGCCACAGAGGCGCTCAAGGCAATAGGAATACCTAACGCCGTGTAGAGTGCGGTGGTAACTATCTGCGCATAACCGACAAAAGCGAATCCCTGAGCCTCCAAGTTTCCAGCAATCGACCTAACAATCATTACTTCGCCCACGGGAACTATCTCCCCCAGAGAAGCAAAAACAAGAAGCAGCGTCAGAACCTCAAAACTCCAGGCAAGAAAAGAAAACATCAGTGGTTTCAGAAACATTCTTGGATTCTGAAGAAGCCCCTTCATACCCTCATGATAGTCATCTACCATTTTCTCCATTTTGGCCTGAAAACGAGAAAGATTCAGGCGACGAAGTAGTGCACCCAAGATATTCTTGGCCTCCGCAGGCTTGAAGCTCATAAGGATCAGCAGCAGAATGGGCACGGTCAAGAGAACCATTATCACTCCAATATACAGAAAAATGCTACTGTCTGCAACGTTGTAGTTCACAATTAAAAACAAAACGCCGATAATCATGCTTCCCAAATTGAACATCGCCTCGTAAAAGTTCTTGGCCACAACCGAAGCCACGGCCTTGCCAGTGTCCAGTTCAGGGTCTCGAGACAGTAAGTAAGCTTTGAACAGGTCTCCTGACCAGCCCCCAGGAACCAAGCTGTCAACGAAAATTCCGACCCAATACAAAACATATGTTCTTCGAAAACCCAACTTCATAGAAAGCGAGCTTAGCAGTTGGTACCAAACCATCGAGTGAAAAGAAATAGAGATGATGACACACAGTAGAGCCAGAGCATAAACGCTCAGGTTGATGCTACGCAATACAGAGATCAAATTGCCCATGTCTACAAAAGTGAAGAGGAAGAACAGCAAAACAAGATAGCCTATGATGGCGGAGATCACGATCCATTTCGTGACTGAAGGAGTGGTCGGTTCTTTGTCAGCTTTGTTTTGCACGGAGGATTCACTTCTACTCCATGTAAGGGCTATTTCAGCTTTGCTGGCAAGAGTTTCTTTGGATTCTAAAAGACGCTGAAAAGCCGATCTATGCTTGGGATTCAAAAAAGTTAGAAGGTGAGGGAACTACTTTTTGGGTTTAGGTTTAGGCTTAGGTTTAGCTTTGGGCTTGGCTTTCTCAGCTGCCTTGACAGGCTTCATCGGCATGCTGCAGCAGACCAGATCGCATGTTTGACAGCCGCAGTCGTCTTCCACAACAATTAGAAGCCCACATTCATCACATTTGTATTTTTGTCCCTTCTTGCTTGCCAAAAACTCATCCTCCTCAAGATACCAAAACCGCTTTTATTTAATAAGCATGATGTTTCACAGAAATTCTTGAACTTCAAAAAATAGAATACGAAGAAGTTAGAGCGGCTTGACAAAATCTACTCTTTGCTCTTCTTCTCCTTTCCTGAGTCAGCTGAAAATTCCTTCAGCTTCTCAACCATATCCCTCAGACGCCTGTCTACGCGTTCATTCACGGTTCCTTCTTCGAACGTTCCGTCAGAAAGCTTCTTTCCAGCTCTGACACCTGTCAGGATTTCGATCCCTTCATCTATTGTCCTTGCTGAGTAGATATGGAATTTTCCCTCTTTGACAGCTTCTACAACCTCTTCCTTCAGCATCAGGTTCTGAACGTTGCTGGCTGGCATCAGGACTCCCTGTTGTCCTGTTAAGCCTCGAGATCTGCAGACTTCAAAGAAGCCTTCAATCTTCTCATTAATACCGCCAATAGCCTGCACTTCGCCCTTCTGATTGACTGATCCAGTTACAGCCAAATCCTGTTTTATGGGAAGCCCAGATAGCGCCGATAGTAAGGCATAAAGCTCAGTGCTTGAAGCGCTGTCACCTTCCACGCCACCGTAGCTCTGCTCAAAAACCAGACGGGCCGACAGACTAAGGGGTTTATCCTTTGCATACTTCTCATTCATGTAACCACTCAGAATCAAGACGCCTTTTGTGTGAATCGGACCACCCATCTTGGCTTCACGTTCGATGTCAATCACNNCCAACTTTGGCCTCCTCTGTATCGATGAGTATAACACCCCTCTTGATCATCTCTTGGATCTTCTCTTGAATCAGCTTTGAGCGGTAAGTCTTCTCTTCCACGGCTTTCTTCATGTGCCTCGCACTGATGTTTTCGACCTTCTCTTGCAGAGCATAGAAATTAGCCTCTCGAATGATGTCAGC
>DUHG01000012.1 GCA_013330975.1 Candidatus Bathyarchaeota archaeon | reverse complement strand
AGTTTTCCTTTCTCCACAACCTTCGTGTCGCCAGTCACAAAGCCCACCCCTGCCTCACTACATGTCTGCCTCATGCTAGCCAAGATTCTCTCAAGATCCGATAATGCCAAGCCTTCTTCAAGGATCAATCCACAGGCCAATGCATAAGGTTCTGCACCCAAAGCTGAAATGTCGTTAACCGTTCCACTGATGGCTAAGCGTCCAATGTCTCCGCCTGGAAAAAAAATTGGCTTGACCGCGTGAGAGTCGCTCTTGAAAACAACGTCGCCACAAACAGCAGCGTCATCCATCGCTTCCAATGAGATTTCAGCCTCGGAGAAACCTCCTAAATACTTCACTATGTAGTTCTTGACGAGGTTATGCATGACAGTTCCACCTGCGCCGTGAAGCATGGTTATTTGAGAATTGTCTTCTTTCATCCTGCTTTTGCCTTCGTGCAAGCTAGGAGGCTTTGAGGTGAAAAATAAAGGCATCGCAGTCGCCAAACAAGAATGGCAAGTCCACTTTTCCAGAACAAAAAGCATCTAAGGCAGAAAAAACACAGACGCACCTTTCAAGTTTAGTTCAGCTGACGGCAGCAAATCCAAGCGTAGGGCGGTTTTTGGAAAAACTATAAAAACCCAAACAGGACCAATTACACTGAACACCTCACGTGCTGCCCCACGTATAGGGGCTTACACGATTCGATCGAGTCCGCAAGAACGTTTTGTTACGGAAAGCCATATAAATCGCCTTTACGCTGTTGTTCTGCGCATCCGGAGAGAAACCAAAATGCCCAACTGGGGATACTCGATCATCAATGAAACGCTAGATCCAGAGAAAACAGCGAAAGCAAGCGGGAGAGAAATAAAAGTATCCCACAAACACGCTCGGGAAGTATGCAGAGCAGTTAAGGGCATGCGGCTGGCTGGTGCGAAGCAATATCTGCGAGACGTTATGGACAAGAAAAAAGCTGTTCCCTTCACACGATATAACAAGAAAGCAGGTCACCGCCACGGTCTCACAAAAACCTTCAGTGGCAGATATCCAATAAAGGCATCAAAAGAAATCCTCAAGATAATCCAAAGTGCGGAAGCCAACGCCGAAAACAAAGGTCTCGACGTTGACAGGCTTCGCGTGCTACATGCATCCGCATATGGCGGAACCAAGATCAAGAGGTTCACACCGAGGGCTCATGGCAGGGCTTCACCAAAATATCAGGTCCTCACACACATAGAAATTGTTCTAGACGAGAAACCTGGACAAGGAGAAGAATTTTAGTGTCTATCGTTAAACGTTTCATAACTGAATCCATCAAACGCGCAGAAATCGACGAATTTTTGCAGAAAAAACTTGAACGCGCAGGTTATGGCGGCGTAAACCTTTCAAAAACTCCACTTGGAACTCACGTTGTTGTTTACGCCATGCGACCTGGAATAGTAATAGGGCGCGGCGGAGAAACAATAAGAGAACTCGCAACTGTTCTTGAACAAAACTTCAAGGTTGCGAACCCGCAAATTTCCGTATCCGAAATCGAATTCCCCGAACTAAACGCTTTTGTTGTGGCATCCCGCGTCGCTTCAGCATTAGAAAGAGGCATTCACTTCAGGCGCGCGGCTTTCTGGGCTCTAAACCAAGTCATGGATGCGGGAGCCTTGGGCGTTGAAATCGTGATAAGCGGTAAACTCCGGACGGAGAGAGCTAGATTCGAGAAATTCCGAGCCGGAGACTTCCCGAGATGCGGTGAGCCAGCGCTGAGGTATATGCGAAAAGCCGAGATGCACGTTCAACTCAAACCAGGCATGATTGGCGTAAGAGTCAAACTTATGCCCCCAGATGCCCAATTCCCAGATAAAATCCAAATAACAATTCCCGACGTTGTCCCCGAAGAAGAAATTCACGAGGAGATCACGCCGGAAACAAGAAAAGAACCTGCAGAAGCCACCCAACAAGGTGAAGCAGAGGAAAATTCTGCAGAGACAACAGAAGTCAAAGAAGTGGCTGATGAGCCTCCAGGGGCAGCAGAACCTGTTAAGACACCCGATGAAGCGGATGCAGCTGAAGATGCTGCAAAAAGCGCAGAAACAGGCAAGACCGAGGAGGCAACATAGCAAATGCCAATTATCAGACTAAAAGAAATAATCGACATGGACTCCAAGGAACGCAGCAAGAAGCTCACAGAACTACGAGCAGAACAATCCCGACTGAGAACAATGATCAGCGCGGGAGGCGCCGTCGAAAATCCTGCAAGAATCAAAGAAATCCGGAAAGCAATCGCAAGGATAATGACAATCGAAAATCAGCAAAAACCAAAGAACAAGGCTTCCGAGAAAGAAACTGCAGAGTCCAAGCAGGAGAAAAAGGAGAAAACTGAGAAAGCTGCCAAGAAAGCCGAGAAAACCAAGGCTGAGGAGAAGAAGAAAGAATGAAAGTAACACCTGATATTATTCGCAGCGAATTTATCGGAAGTGAAGCCGAAGTTTCCGAAAGCCCTCACGAAGGCTACATTGGATTATCCGGTCGTATCATCGACGAGACAAAAAACACTCTCACGATTCTTCAAGGCGACAAAGCAAAACACGTTGTCAAGGAAAACGCAGTTTTTCGTTTCAAATATTCTGACGGAACCATCGTCCAGATCGACGGAAAACTCTTGACAGGTAGACCAGAAGACCGCTTAAAGAAAACAATAAAGAGGTTATGGTAATGTCTCTATCCTTCAAAAAACCCAAGAAATCATGCGAAGACAGAAACTGCCCATTCCACGGAACCCTACCCGTGAGAGGCCGTGTACTGGACGGCGTAGTGATTAGCTCCAAGATGGACAAGACAGTTGTAGTACAACGTGAATATCTACAGTTCGCTCCAAAGTTCGTAAGATACGAAAGAAGACACAGCCACATTCCATCACACAACCCTCCATGCTTGGACGCAAAAGAGGGCGAGAGAGTAAGAATAGCCGAATGCAGACCGCTTAGCAAGACGGTTTCGTTCGTGGTTGTAGAGAAACTAGAGGGAACGTAAGATGGCGGCTAAAGCAAAACAACGCGCGTTAGTTGCCAAAGGAATGCTTGCTCACGGTCAAAAAATATCCAGAGGTTTACTAGCAGGCTCAGCTTTGAGATGCACCGATAATACAGGCGCTCGTATGCTACGTTTAATTCAAGCTATGGGATACAAAGGGCGACTCAGACGCTACCCCTCAGCCACTGTCGGTGACAAAGTAACTGTTTCCGTACGCCAAGGCACACCTGACATGCGTAAGAAGATATTTCAAGCAGTCATAGTGAGACAGAAGAAAGCTTTCCGAAGAGTCGAAGGCATTTGGGTGCAGTTCGAAGACAACGCCGCAGTCATAATTACCCCAGATGGTGAAATGAAAGGATCCGAAATTCGTGGTCCAGTTGCACGGGAAGCTGCTGAGCGATGGCCGCGGATTGCAAGCGCCTCAAGCACAATAGTATAGGTGAAGATGAATGCAGACCGTAAAACGTGTGAAGGACCCAAGGAAACAACGAAAAATGCACTTCAATGCACCTGCCCACATTCGTCACAAGCTAATGGCTGCTCCTTTAGCGCCAGAGCTTGTAAAATCCCGGGGTGCCAAATCGCTTCCAGTCCGGAAGGGTGACACTGTGCGAGTAGTGCGTGGAGATCGCAAAGGGTTCGAAGGAAAAATATCTAGAATCGACCTGAAGGGCTATCGCCTCTATATTGAAGGTTTAACTCGTGAGAAAGTTGATGGAACAACAATTTTCATCTCTTTGCATCCATCCAAGGTTATGATCAAGAACCTCAATCTTAACGATAAATGGCGGAAAGACGTGGTTGAAAGAAAGAAACAACAAGCCACTAAAGAGGAAGCAGCAGTGAAGGAGAAACCCTCAGCGCCTGGGAAAGCTAAGACAGAAACGCCAGCTGAAGCGAAAGTCAAGAAAGTGGAGGAAAAACCCTCAAAACCTGACAAGAAGCCAGAAACAGTGACTAAAGTCGCCGAGAAGAAGACTGCGGCAAAGAA
>DUHG01000151.1 GCA_013330975.1 Candidatus Bathyarchaeota archaeon | reverse complement strand
TCCCAAACACACAGGACGACGTTTACCTATGGTTAGGTGCGATTACCAACTGTTGGTTTCCTTATTGGGAAAAATTTGCGTGTCACTTCTATGGTTGGTGGTAGTGTACTGAAGGTTAAGATGTAAACTACACAAAGACATACATTCTGACTGCTACTGTGTACGTGAGAAAACTTCCGCTGCCAATTTCTGTTGTTTCAGGTTTGTCGGGTTGTTTTGGTGTCTCTATTATTTTGTGTTTATGGCAGTGCATTCTTTTGGTCAATCATTACCTCGTTTTCTTCAAACGTAATATCTGGCGACATAGCTAGCTATGGCTAGGTATACCGCAAGAATTAAATCAATCCTTAATGCACAAGCCTTAGTTCCAAACCAGTCTTCGGAGTTCGATATGCCCTTCAAGAAAATCCTCTTGGTGAAGCCCTCCGGGAGAAGAGGCCTAAGCTTTGCTTTTGACCAAATACCTATCGGTCTAGAGTATATTGCTGCGTATATTGAAGATGCGGTGGAAGAGGTCCACATTGTTGATATGGAGAAAGAGCAGAAAAGCTTCCAGCGTTTGGTAGATCTCTATCGTCCAGACCTAGTTGGCATCACCATCTCCGCAACAGAACATAACGTAGGGCTACGTCTAGCGGAAATTGCCAAGAAAAACAGAATCACCACAGTGGTTGGCGGATATCATCCAACAGGAATCCCCGACTTAATGCTTTCCTACCCGCAGATCGACATGGTTATTCGCGGTGAAGGGGAGTTCACTATGAAGGAACTTGTGGAGAAGGGCACTCCTGAGAATGTTCCCGGAGCCTCCTACAAGAAAAGCGGAAAAATAATCCACAATGAGAACAGGTCAAGAATTGAAAACCTGGATGGGCTTCCCTTTCCAGCACGTCGTTTGAGACAGTACTCGTACAAGAGCCAAAACCGCACAACAGATTGCGACGTAATAATGATGTCTAGAGGCTGCAATGGACTTTGCAGTTTTTGCTGCGAGCCCAGCATGAACCATGGCTGCTTGAGATGTCGCTCACCAGAAAACGTTATGAAAGAGATTCTGGAGATGGCAGAATATCACGAAGGGAGACCTCTAAACGCCATGTTTGCCGATCCCAACTTCATGGGTAACCCAAATAGGGTCGACCGTCTTTGCGAATTGTTAATGGAACACGATCTGAACATAGAATTCTGTGCCCTGGTTAGACCAGACGCAATGGCTAAGAACCCGGAGATCGTGAAGAAGATGTGCCTAGCAGGCATACTCAAGTTTGAGATGGGTATAGAAAGCCCGAACTCCAAGGACTTGAAGTTAATCAAGAAGGGCATTATCAATAGGGTTCATGGGGAAGCAGTTCGGCACATACGTGAAAACGGCGGTAGAGCAGGCGGCACATTTGTGATAGGTCTCCCAGATCAAACGGCAGAGGAAATCAAAGCTTTTCCAACCTACGCAAAGGAGATTGGTTTGACAGCTGCCGCCTTCGGCATTGCGACGCCGTTTCCTGGGACAGAATTCTACAAGGAACTAGATAAACAAGGATTGATCTTCGAGACCAACTGGGACAACTTTGACGAGATGCACTCAGTCTATAAGACCAAGCATTTATCAAAAGAGACGATTGAAGAGATGGCAACCTACTGCATGGCAAAGTTCTGGAATATGGACACGTTCATCGATCAGGAGATGGTCTCTCAGAAAAGAACTAGACGAAAGAAGACACTAGCAGATTTCATTCAAGAAAGAACATTGAATGTAGATTTCCTGTCATATAATGGAAATGAGTCTCACAAGGACAACTTGCGCCAGCATATAAGAGCATTTCTTGAGGGTTATGCAGACCCTCGTGTGGAAGCATATACAAGAACGGTGTTTGTGCATGAAATCATAGAGATGACGAGGTTTCTCCGAATACTTGGCCCACAAAAGGTCCAATGCACACTAAACCTCGACGACATTACTGTCAGTCTTGTGCTCAAGACAACTAGTAAGACTGTTGAGTACATACGAGCTATACGAGGAAGACAGGAGGATTCGACAATAAATCTTGATGTGGATCTGAAGTGGTTGAGCGAGCCAGATCATTCGAATCTGCTAGAGAGACTTGCTTTTCTGTTCTCGAACAATTTGAGTACCGAGAGGCTATGGAGCACTTTCAGGCTTTTTGTCGCAACAGGCACAGAGATCTTGGCGTGGAATCTGCGAAAATCGCGTCCTCAAAAATGAATGTACCTACTTGATAGCGTTTCACAAAACCATCTAACATCAATCATTTGAAGATGCTTGGGCCGCGCCTATTAAGTTGAAGTCGCTTAAAAGATGAGCCCCTTAAACAAACGGTAACACCTTCATGGACGATCCAGTGCGCTGTCTGCAGTAGTAATTATAACCTAAGGTTGATTTTCTCAGCCATTTCGGGATTATTCCAGTTGAATTTCTCGACTTAAATAATGATCCGCTAATATAGGTAACGATGTTTTGAGCATATGGATAGTTAAAGTAAATCGTGTTGAATGAAAATGGACTGGTCCATGGCACTACAAGCGGTATCAATGGATCAATCAGGAAGGTTTATGACCAAAAAGGACCGGAAAGATAGTGCAGCATAGGAACAGCAAAATTCCGATTGGCATGGAGAGCTGGGCAAACTTGAGTGCATCCATGAACTCTCCGATGGCTGGAAAGAACTTCCCTAGGAGCAAACCCACAACAATACATAATGCTATCCCCAGTGTGAGGAACTTTTCCCACAGTCCCAAGGACAACTCTTTCTTTGCGTGCTCTCCTTTTGATTCCAAGCCTCTGTTCCACGTCTTAGCAGATCATTTGATCCACAACTTGTCTTGTCAAAGCACTGACAAGCTCAGACGTTAAGGCATCAACAACATTGTGTATACGCGCGTCGACAATCGAATACAGTCTTTTTGTCCCATCCTTTCGGAACCTGACAATTCCCACGTCTTTTAGGATTTTCAAGTGCCGCGAAACAAGCGGCTGGACAAGATTCAGGTGGGGAACTATTTCACAAACGCATTTCTCTCCTCCGCGTAAGTAAGATACTATTTCAAGCCTTATTGGATCGGAGAGAGCGTAGAAGACTGTGGACTTGAACCTGTTGGGGATTTCAGGTTTCACGGTCATGCTTTGACCGTATATCGAGAACAATATTTAAAAGTTGCTATGAATAAGACCTCATGTTACATAACCCAACAAGAAGGTCGCCAAAATAACTGAAGAAAACTGGCATGGCATCCCGCGAAGCAAAATCCCCTGGCATCCTACTATAAGTTATGATAAATGCATCAGCTGCGGAAAATGCGTAGAATACTGCACGCTGGGAACATTCGAATTTGAAGAGAAAGACGGCAAGAAAATTCCCGTCGTGAAAAAACCAAACAACTGCGTGGTACTCTGCAGCGGTTGCGATGCAATCTGTCCTGCTGGCGCCATCAAACATCAGTCCAAGAAAGAGACGAGGAGCATAATTGAAGAACTGAGAAAGTTCTATCCCCTCGAAAAAGGGAAAATGAAACCAGGCGGAACACAATGAAAAAGATCCTGTTTGTCTGCACTGAGAATGCAGGTAGAAGTCAGATGGCAGCGGCTTTTGCTGCAGAGTACGGAAAAGACAAAATCATAGTATCCAGTGCTGGGAACAAACCCGCCGATCGAGTGAACCCCATTGTCGTAGAAGTTATGAAAGAGAAAAGCATCGATATCTCAATTAGCAAGCCGAATTTACTCACTTTTGAAATGGTCCAAGAAGCAGACTTGATCGTTACGATGGGCTGTAACGAAGAGGGTATTTGCCCCGGCCCGTTCTTTAAGCCTACTGTTGAATGGAAGCTTGAAGACCCAAAAGGTAAACCAATTGAAAAAGTACGAGAAATCAGAGACGAAGTTGAACGAAGAATACAGAAGCTAATAGCGGATGAAGATAAAGAATCACTCTTGCGATAAATGAAGGAAGAGAAAACGATGAGCGAAGGGCACATGAGAATTAGAAGCTGGGAAGAATTCAAACGCTTGGTCAGAGAGAAGAAACCTCGATCAATTGTATTCATCCTTGAACAAAACGGGTTTTCGCCAAACAAAGAACTTACAATCCTTAGGCTGATAATGCTTTACGAAAGACGTTACTATATCTTCCTTGACTCGCCAAAGGGTGAAGCCCTGAGGGAAACGGGGATACCTCTCCACAGCGATAGGAATGGAATTCTTCACTTGGACGAAGACGAGGTCAAGACCATCTTGAAGGAACAGTTTAAGGAAGAGAAAATTGACGTTTTTTCTTTCTGGACAGCTTAACTGTGCTTCAAAGCTGAAACACTAATGCTCAATATTGTGTTGGCCACTTCTCCTACTTCTTGTTGCGTCATCCCCAAGCGGTTTATGGCTTCTTCTGCTTCAGGTTCGCTAATTATGAATTCGAGAGGGTAGGTTTTTTCCTGCAGGATTTTCACTTCTTGGAATCCCGCTTTCTTGACCAGACCAAGATACTTGTCTTTGAGTTCCGCCCCCGATATGCAGCTGGAATAAGCTTCAACATTCTTCTTGACTGCTTCAGGCAGTTCTTTCAACAGAACGATGTCAGAAACCATGAGGCGCCCTTTTGGGGCAAGAACCCTGAAGGCTTCTTCAAATACACGTTTCTTGTTGGGTGCCAGGTTGATCACGCAGTTTGAGATTATGACGTCCACTGAATTGTCTGCTAGTGGCAGGTTTTCAATTTCTCCAAGCCTAAACTCAACGTTTGTGTACTTGCCTTTCTTGGCGTTCTTGCGTGCTTTGTCGAGCATTTCTGGCGTCATATCAACGCCAATTACTTTTCCTCGCTTGCCAACTTTCTTGGCTGCTAAGAAGCAATCAAAGCCTGCCCCCGATCCCAAGTCCAGGACTCTTTCACCCTCTCTCAGAGAAGCCAACGCGGTTGGATTGCCGCAACCAAGACCGAGATTCGCCCCCTCTGGGACCTCGTTCATCTCATCTTCGCTATAACCAATCATCTTGCTGAGTTGGTCTTCCACTGAGTCTGAACAGCAGCTCACGCTTGATGAACAGCAAGAACCATTGGTTTTGGCGATCTTGGCGTAGCGGTTTCTAACTGTCTTCTTGACTTTTTCTTCTTTCACATTTCAAATCTCCTGTTTGGTTAATACAAAGGATTTGGTTTTTTGTTGGCTGAAATGCCATACCATACGAAAACTTTCGCTATCACAGCTACTATAGCCCCGCAGGCCGCGCGAGGAAGCACCGAAAGCAAGAAACCATACCAGCCAGTGACCACATTTACCGAAGAAAGCTGAAATACTCCGAAAAGCACAATCCCTCCAATGGTTGCGGCGACAACTCCCGAGATGAGGAGCCTGCGAAAATCCTCCGAGCCTTTGTTCAAAGCTCCAGCCATGTAGCCGATCAACATAGGGCTCAGAACATATGCAAGTAGAATTGTGCCAGAGCCTCGAAGCGAATGCATGCTGTCAGCCCAATATAGCGCATAAAAACCCCCCATTAAAAACCCTGAAGCCCCACCTGCCCACCTATTCCAAACCAAACCCAAGATTAACGGAACCGCAACGATCAGAACAAGCTCCTGAAGTTCCATGGTAATTCCAATGATAATGCCTCCCGCTCCCTCAAACCCCCCACCAACGAGCCTGCCCAGTTGTGAAATCCCCACTATCAGCAAAACTACCAGCAAGGGAACGAGAATGCCGTAGATCATATCGCTTCGATGCCAGTCCTTCCAACCGAGACCCATATAGAACACCCATTATAGGTCAGTCACATCTATGCAAGAATTTAAATTTTGCTATGGACCACAGTGCGGGCTTTCAACTTAGAGCAACAACTCGGCAACCACGAGCATAAAATAGACTTAGTGCGCGCGAAGTAATTTGGTAGCTTTTCCCATCAAACTAATTTACCACGCACATCGAAGAAAGAAGTGGATAACGGAAGATGGCGCCACTCAGTGCTAGGAACACGCCACGGGGAATACCACGACGGCGGAAAGATCTTCAAGAAACCCAAATAGTCTGTGGATTCGGAAGATAAGCGGGGGAGATGGGAGTTAAATCCCCTGCAAGTGGAGATGTCACCCTAAAACTCCATTTTTGTTTAGAATTTTGTTTTTTTGAAAAGGCATAGTGATTGTGAAGAGAGCACTCTGTTTTAAGCCTATTTAGATGCAAGATATTTTTCAGCGTCAATGTCAAGTTGCTCGCATAGCCTTCGGAATGCTTTCACCCGTTCCTCTCTGTTTTCTGTGCTAAAGAGCAGAAATAAGGGGCGCTGCTTCATGTCGAAGACTTCCTTTGCCTTTCCGTACAGATGGAAGAGCATTGCTGCGAAAAGGACTGCAACATCACCTTCTCGGCTCAGTATACCCGTTATGAGTGCTTCCCTGACTTCATTTGGATGATATTTCTCTATGTCGTCAAGCATATGTGAGAGACCGCTGAATACTTCTGCATGTCGCAGGGCTTCTATAACAGATTGGCTTCGTTCACTGTCTGTTACCAAGGTGGGGGCAAATCTTGTAACTGCTGCTCGGACATCTGAATTTGGGTCCTTCATCGTGTTCTTAATTGTTTCTCGGGCTCTTTTTGTGTTGATTTCGGCAAGGGCTTCGACGTCTCGCCAGTCGCGCGGACTATGTTGGATTAATAATTGCTCGATTGCCCTGCGTTCGGTTGGAGAAGCTAGTTTTATTGCATCTATATCGTATCCTATACCATCATGCCACTTTTCGTAATTGACTTCCATGCTCTTCTTGAAACGTTGAAGTGGAGAAAGCAAAGACTGGTTAGAATGGTCTAATCTGTTTGGTTTCTCAGGTTTTGTTTCTTTGATTGTTTGACGGTATTCTTCCTTATTGTCCATTTTTCGGAAACCTTGAGTTCAAGTCAATTTGTCGATTGAAAAATCCAACGTTGAGGGATAGTTTTATCCGAATTTGTAATGTTTCCTTATTCTATCTTTTATGTCCCATGTGCATTTTAGCCCTTGGGGAAAAACCACATAGTCGCCTGCGCCGAACTCCACCGTTCCTTCTGGGCATTTCACGACCGCTTTTCCCTTGAGGATTAGACATGTCTCCTTTTCGTCGTATTCCCAGGGAAATGCTAATTCTTCTTTTTCCCATATTGGCCAGCTTTCGGCTTCTTGTTTTTCTTCTGATGTCGGTTTTTTGACTTTAGGTTTCATTTCCTATCACCTACGGCACGAGTGCAAAATCACTTTTGAATAAGCGACAAATCCATTTTAAGGTTCGCCTGAGATTTCTCCCGCAAATTTCCCCTTTTTTCTGGGTCAATCTCACTTCAATCAACGCTGAAAAATCTTAAATCCTGAATGCAAGCTGCTCCGAAAGAGACATACTTCTGTCCGCATCCCAACGAATTTTAACCCTTCAAGTTAAGCTCATTTTGGAAAAATGTGGCTGAATTAAGGGGGGAGCTGGCTGGCTAAGATGGGCTTCTACGCAAACTACAAAGCGGTATCGCGGTTACGAGCCGAGCTCCTCAACTATTCTTTTGTAACTGTTGATAGTGAAGTTTCTGTCAAATTCCATGAAGTCGTCAAGCATGGTTTTTTGCTCGTCTTGGGTGAAGTAATTCATGCATGGGATGAAGAACTGTTCATCCTCCTTGCATATGTGGCTCGGGTATAACGCAGCAAGCATTTTCAGCAGGTCGCTTATCATGTTCAGCTCTTCCTCTTTTCCTGCTGCATATTCTTCTCTTGCGCTTTCGAGACTTTTCACGGTCTTTCTTGCAAAGGCATGTTCCTCCTCCAACTCAAGCATCATCTTGTGGTCAGCATCTGAAAGCCTCTTGTTTGAAAGCGCCTTGAAGAGGCCCCCTTCTTCTTTTCCATGATGGTACCTGTCCACATAGGTTCTGAAGAAATCTACCACTGCCGCAATGAAGTTGAGATCAAAACTGCGAGTGGCTACGGTTTTGTTGATTTCTCTTTCCAAGATGCCAACCATTTTCTCGATCAAGCGATGTTCGCTGATCAGAATATCTACGGGCAACATAGGAGACACTGCTGAGAAGAAATACCTCTCGGCGCTTTAAGGCTTTGCAGGATGGGCAATTCATGTTGAAAGAGCGAACTCACCAGTGGTCTCGCCTGCTGTCTGATTCCCCTTTTCTAGCAAAAAGTTGAAGCCGATTTCGCAGGAGGTCTATTCTGCTGCACATATGTTCACTTTAACTAAGCTCTCTCGCCGGTGCTTAAAGGTCGCTGCGGCACCTTCTTTTTTAACGGTTTCCGCCAGAGGCGTGAGCCCCAAGTGAACCGACATGAAAAAGAAGACACAAGCCCTCGCGTTGGAAACCGACCTGCTCGTAAACCTGACACTCCACAGCGTCCCAGCCTCTTTGCTCACCGAATTCGCCGAGAAAATCGCAAGACCCTACTTNNATCAGCAGGTGGAACGGCTTCGCGAAGGTCCTCCGCACAGAAGACAAGCAAGCCTTCGACGAAGCCATGAACACGTACAGGGAACTCGCCTCAGAAAACAATGATGCCGCAGAACCTGCAGTCTTCGAGCAAATGATGCTGTCCATCACAACCGGGCAGATGGCGAAACTGAACAAAATAAAAGACAGGCTCAGCCAGATCGAGCCGCCCAAACCCAAGCGCCCCACAGAGGAAAAAGAGCCAAAACCAGCCGAGCCAACGATATCCTACATCAAGCCAGCTCCGAAGAAAGCGCAGAGAGGCCTAAGCGACTTTGGTTAGGATCCAGCAACGAAACGCAGTAAGGCGGTACCTGAACAGAAAGCTCGTCTACAGCTACAACAGGCAAAGCGTCTGCATACTACGGAAATACCGTCCCGTGACCGCCCCTTTTCTCAACCAAGACCTGATAGAAAATGTGACCGCTCAACCGGGCTCCCTCACGACCACTCTGTAACTGACGAGGAAAACCTGAAAAAAGCGCCACGTATATCCACGCATGTTACACAAGCTTATAAGACAAAAAAGCTCAATCGTTGCACTCCAAGGAGGCGAACATATGCTTTCAAGAGATTGTGACGGATGCTTCCGCATGAACTACGAATGCAAGAGAAGGTTCAAGGCAGTCGAAAAAGGCGAAAAGGTTTACTGCCCAGACGGAACAGCGCATCTAGTCGACAAGGTCTAAACCTCCTCTGCAAAAATTCATCCTCACGCGAATTAGTAAAATGCCCTTTTCTTTAGGGTACCGAGAAAACGGTGCGGCATTCCCAAAATACCCCCGCAAGCACACAAAGAATGGCTGTTTGATCGACCACAGAGCAGATACTAGTAGCAAAATTCAGTTTTATTTCCTAGCCAAATGGATTATTTTTAAATCATAACCTGAAGGTAATCTTTCGCCATAAAGACGTTCCCGGTCAGAGAAAGCGACATTATCAAAAGCATCAGCGAATTGGTCCCAAGGAAGACAGTTGAACAAAACCTAAATGCCTTCAACCTCGGAAAAAAAGCAGCCTACCTAAGTCTATGCAAGAAGATTGAATGCAAAGATTTCAGCTAGAAGCTGTGCCAGAACCTTGCGTATGATTCAAGAGCGAAAACCTCCCAAACTAAGACAAGTTGGAGATTAAAACGAAAGAATGTAACTCGAACAAAATCGAAACCGAACAGTGCCAAAATCCTTCCACAGGGTTCCTGGAATCTTTTTGTGATACGTGAAATCTTCTATTGATGAGCAGGTGAATAAGATTGGTTTCGGACAAAATAATCTTCAACCATAAACGATTTTGGCCTCCAGATGCGCTTAGGGAGCGGCAGATCAGGCTCTACTACGAGATAAAGACCGGTAGGAAGAACTGCGAGCACAGCGACGACAAGCCATACTAGCGCAGGAGGCTGCTGGGGTTCGCCCAGAAGCGAAGGATGTACGCTGAAAAGCTGGGGATGGGAGTTGCATCCCATGCAAATGGAGTTATCTCCCTCAAAACTCCCATTTTTCTTATACGAGTTTGGGAGAGCAATAGCTTTCATCTTTTGCCCATGGCAAGATTGTTAGAACCATGGCGGTTGGACATATGCCAACCATTCATAAAGGAATATTGTGGTGATGAATGCGATAATCCAAAACGCAATTGAGATGCATGTGTGAATGTCTGAGGGTTGTTGTTTTCTTAACCAGGCAATTTGAATTATTGCTATTCCAATTAGTGTTCCAATTAGAGTGAAAAATGACAGGTAAGGATACAATGGCGAGTAGGGAACAGCATATTTAATCTCCCAGGAGAGTTTAATCAAGACTGTTCCTGCTCCTACCCCGATTAAACTGGAAAAGATGAAGTAGAAAGCATCATACTTCAACTTAGAAGTAAATCGCACCATTATAATTCCTGTGATTATTCCAATTAAGCTAAACAACGCAATGAAAGGAACGTTGTATTGCAACCACTGCAGAAGCAGTCCATACAGCGTATATGCTGGGTGAAGGCTAACAGAGTTGAAAAATAGTGCGGTTTGGATGATTTGTATTGCAGATAGTATTGCAAAGTAGATTAGAAATACGGGTAGTGTTAAGGAAAATGAGGGCTTTTTTAATTTAGCAATTATGCTTGAAACCATAAAAACTCCTAAAAACGCACCGAGGCTTGTTGACAATGAACCAGGCACCAAATAAAAACTGAAATCAAGTGCGATGTAAATTTGGTCAAGAAGGAGCCACAGTAAACTCCCTATTACAGCACTCACTACTGAATATTTCAGCTGTCCTTTTCGATAGGGCATTCAAAACANNGCGAAGGATGTACGCTGAAAAGCTAGAAATGGGAGTTGAACCCATAGTGGAGAGAAGAGCTTTATTGTTTAGGTTTTCCATTTTAGTTCCTCACTTACTATAGTTGTAAGTATTTCGATAAAAAGCTTGCTGTGGCAGTAAGTTTATCTATTTCTGAGCTAAATGTCCCTTGAAGAATCATGAGAGAATACATCCTTACAACTAAGGAGCGGGAAGCGATAAAGCAGTATCTTCAAGACAAGAAATCAAACGACTACATACATTTGATTAGACATAGAGCAAAGGTAAGTCTTAGCGCGCTAAAAGAAGACCTGAACCTGTTAAATCTTCTATTTGAGAACTAATCGATATTACGCTCCTTAAAACTGGAAAACGACAGTCAGAATTATTCCTTGAGCAACTCTTTAGCTTGTGCCAAAAGTTTTTGGCTTTTCATCATATTAGCTTCCTTGTTTCTGTTCTCCCTATCTAATTGGTCATAGTAAGCTTTTTGTTTCTTTTCGACGTTCATCACTGCGAGTGCGAGTTTCCGCTTCTTCTCGGTTTCGCTTGAGTAACGCTTCTCAAGAGCTCTGTCAAGTCTCCTCCTACCACTGGGTTCCTTGTACTCTGGATTCTCAGCCCTAATTAAGCGCCCCAAGATTTCTCGGTTGATGTTTGGGTCAGTCTTCAAAACGTTTTCTATTAACTCTGAGACGTTGGAGTTTTTTTTCTGAGACATTTCTCCATCACTTTTCCATGAATGCTAAGACATTATCCCAGCTGCCGAAAGGGTGATTATGATATTATCAGCATATTAACTTTTGGAGGAAAGAAATTGCCGCTGATCCGAAAAGTAATCCAGACTGGAACATCGCAAGCCGTCACCATCCCACCTTCTTGGATACGCGAAATAGAAGAGCGAACTGGTGAAAGAGTAACTTCAGTTCTGATGGAAGTAGATGGCTCAATCAAGATATTCCCGCAAGAGAGACAGGGTTTAAGCTCGTTGAAGCATCCCGAACTGTAAAATAAACAGTGAATTTTCACACGGTCTCGACAAACCAGCGCGCTAGTAACAAAGCTAGAAAAATACCAATCGATATGGTTTCAACAATTTATCTAAGAATACCTGAGTAGAGTATCGTTGATGTTGTTGGAGTCGGAGTTTCTGAAGATGATATTGCTGAGAGGATTCGGTTACTGACTCTTTAAATTATTGTGTGGCTCTGCTCCAGAAAATCATGCAGCGTTAAAACATGGCAGCCTCACTTGTTAGCAAGTTCCTCAAGGAGCGTTTTAGCTTCTATCAAATCTACTGTGTCTAACCCCTCTGTAAACCAACCATAAATTTCCTGAAGCATACGCCGACCTTCTTCTCGCTTGCCTTGTTTCTGCCACAATCGAGTCAAGCCAGTAACCGCCCTAAGCTCTAGCGACTTAACACCTTGTCGACGGGCAACATCAATGGCTTTGTCATATTGTTCCTCCACACCAGCCTCGTCTGAGCCTTGAGCCAGCAACAACTCCCCCTTAAGACGATGTATCTCTGCCTCATAGAAGCGCTCCCCGGTCATCTTTACATATGCGATGCCCTTGTCCAGAGTAGAGAGCCCCTCTTGGATTTTCCCAACCTTTCCATATGCCTCAGCTAACATGGCGAAAAAATTGGACTGGAATGCGACTGCACCTGTTGCTAAATAAGCCTCTAGACCTTGCTGCATTTCTGCTATCCCTTCCATTTTTTGTCCCTTCTCTACCAAAGACCAGCCCCAGAAGATTTTCGAGATCCCGATCCACATATTAAATCCATATTTCGTAGAGAGAGTGATCCATTCCTGTGTTAATTCCTGGAGACTCTGCACGTCGTGACAGAGGTGGTAAAGCAAGTTTGCAAAGTAAAGCGTAAAAGCCAACGAGTGGGGATGAGCCAGTTCACGCGCATTTGTAAGTGTATCACGTGACATCTTTCGAGCCTGATCGGGATAACCTCGCAACCATAGGTTAATGCTTGTGTAGGACATTGTGACGGATTTGATATCGTGTCCAAATAAGAAAAGCATCGAAAGATGTTTTTTTGGGTCGTATATGTCAAGCACTTGCTTCGCGTGCATAAGAGCTCGATTAGAATCACCCAAGATACTTAGGTTAGCAACTTGTCCATTATGACCAATCAATAACAATAAAGTAGGATCATCTGCTTTTGAGGCGATGCGGATTATCCGCTTAGCTAACTTGACCGCAGTAATATACTCTGCTCTTGTAAAGTAAAATGCTCCTAGACCATGTAGCGCTGCGGCGATTCTTGGCGTCTCCCCAATTTGGTTACACAACTCGTGAGCGTGGGCAAAGGCTTGCCCCACTTCTGGATCACTATACCCCCTAAGATTCATTAATGCCACAGCTAAAGGAAGCTGCAATTCAAGTTCTCTCTCTGCACGCTCTGGGCTCTCTGGCAGCGACTTCAATAATGCCAGACCTCGGGAAAAGTGCCTTTTAGCTTCTTCGTTAGCTGATAACCTAATGGCTCGATTACCTGCTATACACAGATAGTTGATAGCTTTGTCGATCACACCAGCTTGCTCAAAATGCCAAGCCAACTGTAAGGCAACATGCTCAGCTTGATCACTGTATAGCTCTTCTAATGTTCGTCCAACATCTTCGTGGAGATATACCCGTTCCACGTTCCCAAGCTCGTTGTAGAGGTAAGCCTGGAATACACTGTGCCAGAAATAGTAGAGCGACACACGTTGTGCCTCGACCTGACGCACGCCTCGCTCGCGAACCAGACGGTGTGTTTGGCTTGCCTCGCGGCTCAGGCGCTGCACAAGCCCCCTCAGATCGACACGCTGCACCCGGGCGACAACCTCAGCAGTGAACTCAACGCCTTCCACGCTGGCTATTGTCAGCGCCTCACGCAACGCCTTGTCCAGCCGGGCTAGACGCTCCTGGATCACGCTCTCTACTCTAATAGGGAGGTCACCCCAGTCCAGCGACGGCCCCTCGATCCACCGACCTCGTTCATCCTGCTGTAGGTCACCGTTGGTCTCCATGTCCCGCAGCAACTCGATGGTGAAGAGTGCGTGGCCTCCAGTGCGATGGAACAACTGGGCGCGAAAGCCCTCTCCCAGCAGGTTCGCTTGGCTGTCGAGCACGGCGTCGACAAAGTGTCGGCCCTCATGCACCGTAGCCGCATTGAGATCGACGGCAATGTCTCCATAGTAACGGGTTAGCTCGTTGACCACACTCTCTAGGGAATGTCGTTCACCTCCGCGACCCATCGCAACGTCTGTAGGCCGGTAGCAGCCGATGAGAAGGACACGACTATGGGTCATCTGGCGGCCCAAATTAAAGAGTAGGCTGATGGAAGCAGCGTCAGCCCACTGCAGATCATCCAGCACCACGATCAGGGGTCGCCGCTCGGCTAAGGCCTTCAACGTTTTAGTGTACTGTTCAAAGATGTGTTGTTGATTGATGGTCTGTTGAGAAAGCCCTGCCTCCTTACGGCGGATGAGGTGCTCCAGCTTGTTCATCCAGCCGTACTTCTTGGCCATAGCGCGCGCTTTTTCTCGGGTTAGAATAATCTCATTTTCTAAATATCGTTGATTGTAGAGCTTTCTTACTCTAAGAACCTTATCCAACCCCATGGGTGTTTCGCGTTCCGAAATTTGAATTTCACCTTCGAATAAACCTACAATAGCTTGAAACTCTTCGGAAGGATGCATTTGAGGATCCATAACGACCAATGTCGTGAAGCCTTTTGATTTAAGATCTTGGAGAAGACTGCCAAGCCATTTCCTTGTAATAACTGCGTGATGTTGAAGTAAAACATCTGATAGAATAGTAATACAGGCGCGTTTAGGAGCATTATTTGATGGATCTAGGGTGCGGAAAGTCTTAATGAGCGCGATTTCAATATCCGTTAGGCTCTCCACCCCTTTAAGTTTGTTAACGTTTGGCAAGCTCTTAATCATCACATCGGCACGGGCGTTACATAGAAACAAAGTAAATACTGTTGGGTAGGTCTCTACCAATTCACAAATTTGCCCAAGTTCTGATGTAATAAAGTAGGTTGTTTGTCGATTATTCAACCCTGTTTCAAGGAACTTTTTGATAAGTTGTTCTCTTTCATCACTTGAAGGTGAAGATAATAATACAGAGTATTTTTCTGGTAGTCCACCGAAAAGTAAGTTGTCAAGATCTGAATATCCAGTAGCAAGCCTACCTGGAAGGGAAGCCCCAATGACATTTACGACAACTGGTTCTGGAGTACGGTACAATGCATGTCCGGTGCTATCAATACAGGTAATTCTAGGTTTAATTTCAATAGAGCCTTTTCTAAACGACTTAGCGCGCGCCAAGGTCGCCAGCAGTTTATATCCGGGAATCAGGTTTTCGACAAGATCGGGTGCGATTTCTACCAGCACCTCTCCAGAGTGGACGAGGAAGCCCTGCAGTCGGTTGGCGTTCTCGGGACTGATGGCCTTCTGGGCCAGCTTGTCCTCAACATCGCCAAAGAGCTGGGAAAACACTTCTCGAAAGGGCAGGTAGGGGTCACCTAGACCCGTCTGGGCATTGCAGTTGCCCACGGCGACGAGTAGGTCAGGGTTAGCTCGCTGGGCACGACGAGTAAATTCGCTTACCAGTGCAGTCTTGCCCGATCCTGCATCACCGGTGACGAAGCAAACTTGGCTCTGGTTGCCCAGTGCACGGTCGAGCAACACCTGAAGACGCGCCAATTCCCGTTCACGGGCAACGAATTGCAGTTCAGCCATGGTTCCTCTTTCACTGCTAACACTGTTTTAGGTCTTTCTTTGCTTTGGTTTTCACTTCGAAAAGAGAAAATTTCCAGCCAATTTAACCGAATATTGGTTTTTATCTATATAAAGTTTTGAATTAATTATACTCCTATACGAAAGAGTATTCATAATTTACCTCCTCTCTGTGAAAACACTTTCATGCACCAATAACCACAACGGAATAATATGACGACGCCACCAGGAGCTCCCTATTCGTGAGATGACATATGAAGAATATATCGAAGTCGCTCAGGTCACACGATGAGCACTATAGTGTGTGGATTGGACGTCCATAAGGAGTCAACTTACGCGACTATCATATAACCCTCCACGATCCCGAATCAATCAAAGAAACAGTCGCAAAGCAAACATGGAGCGAAGGAAGAAAAGAAATCATCGCCGAAACCTACAGCAACTTTCTAGTCATGGCAGGCGGAAGATGGGATCCCCCACGATACAAACGAATCGAAAAAATACCCTTCATACCCACCGAACTAGAAATCGATGCACTCATCGCGGGATGCGGAGAAAAATCAGCAGCACTGCTTCAAGCACTCAAAGAAACTGGAATGCGAATAGGAGAAGCCTGGAACCTAAAATGGATCGACATAGACACTGTAAACTCAACTATCAGCATAACACCTGAGAAAGGCAGCCATGCCCGCATGTTCAAAGTCTCAAACAAGCTGCTAGCGATGATAAACAAAATACCTAAAAAATCAGCTAAAATCTTCGGCACCTATGAACTAAGAGGGTACAGAGGCTCATTTGTCGGCCAACGAAAAAGAACAGCACGCAAACTCCAAAACCCAAGAATCAACCAAATCACATTCCACACTTTCAGGCACTGGAAAGCAACAATGGAATGCCACAGAACAAAAGATATCCTCCATGTGATGAAACTACTGGGGCACAAAAACATCAAAAACACTCTGATCTACACACAACTACTGCCATTCCAGGAAAATGAACAATTCATCTCAAAAGTAGCAGCAAACACAAAAGAGGGATGCCAGCTGATTGAGGAGAACTGGGAATACGTCACAGGGGAATACAATGACGGTGGCAAAATCTTCAGGAAACCCAAATGAAACTATGTGGATGGGGAAATGGAGCTGGGGATGGGAATTGAACCCATATAGAGCAGCTCTGCAGGCT
>DUHG01000085.1 GCA_013330975.1 Candidatus Bathyarchaeota archaeon | reverse complement strand
ACAAAGTGAATTGAGACCAACAATACAACCAGCAGATTTCCTGGAACGTTAACATCCAAAAAGTGGAATGCGTAAAGGCTTGATTTAAATCTCTACTTCATCTTCTCAAGGAGCCTTTCGATTTCGCCATATTTTGGCTCCACTGTTGGATCATCAGTCATCCAGATATAGCGTATTACTCCCTTTTGGTCCACTATGAAAATAGCCCGCTTAGAAGTNNGAGAAAGGGTCAGTCACGGCGATTCCTATGATTTGAGCCTTAAGATCAGTTAATCTTGCCATTGAATCCCGGAACGTGCACATTTCTTTTGTGCAGACCGAAGTGAAAGCTCCCACGAAGAAAGCAAGAACTATTTTGTTGCCAAGGAATTCTCTGAGTTTCCGAGGTTTGAGGTTTGTGTCAGTTAAAGTAAAGCCAGGCGCCTTGTCTCCAATTTTGAGTTTCCCAATCACTTCAGAATCCTCATTTAGCTTAAGTTTTTTCACGTAATAAACTCTAGGTTCTACTCGAAAGTATATGCGCTGGGGCAGATCTTGTTTAGGACGCAACTTGGGCAATTCGGTTTTCTTGCGAAGCACACACGTCTGCCGTGGAATATGAGCAGGTCGGATATGCACTCCCAGTTTTCTTTCGGAAGGATGCGCATCAGATCAATTTCAATCTTGACAGGATCTTTTCTCTCCGTTAATCCTAATCTTTGAGAGAGTCGTTGAACATGAGTATCTACGGCTATTCCGTCGACAATGCCGTAAGCGTTTGTCAGGACAATGTTCGCTGTTTTCCTTGCAACGCCCGGAAGCTCGACTAAATCCGCCATAGTTCTCGGAACTTGGGAATTGTACTTTTCAACGAGCATCTTGCAGCAATTCTTAATATTTTTCGCTTTGTTTCGATAGAACCCTGAGGATCTTATGTCGTTCTGCAATTCCTCTAGTTCTGCATTTGCATAGTCTTCAGGCGTTTGGTATTTCTTGAAGAGTTTCGGCGTAATTTTGTTGATTTGCTCATCAGTTGCCTGAGCGGAAAGAATAGTAGATATCAGAAGTTCCAGGGGATTACCAAAACGAAGGGCAATAGTGGCATCTGGGTGTTCCTTCTCAAGTAGGCGTATTACTTCTGCGGCGCGGTCCTTTGGATCAAGATAGACTACAGGTCTATTCAAATCAGTGTCCTCTAGCTAACAGAGTTAGCTGCTGCAGCAAAAAACTTTTACTGTTGATGATCAACAAGTAATTTTGAGGTGAAGTAATGGGAACCAAAATAGTTGTTGATGGAAAAGAGATTCCATTGAATGAGTTTGTGTCAAGAATTATAGGCGGAATGGTTGTTGGCGCAGTCACTTCTCTACGCGGCATAAAAGAAGATTGGACAAGGATAGAGATAGAAGTCACAAAATAGAGCTACCGGGTTTATCCGGAGTACTCGACTGTTGTTTTTATCTCAGCGAAAAGTTCCCTTTTGGCTTTGCATACAGGACATACGTATGGNNTGGATTTTGGAGATGTTGTAGCCACATCTTGCAGTGTTTTCTTTCCGGTTGTTTCTCCAGGCTTTTGTGCCTCTCTCTTCGAAGCTTGATAGGCTGGAGCCTGTTTTTCCAGCGGTCTCCGCTCAGGAACGGTTGGCAAGTCTTTGCTTTCGTGAACTGTCTTGGTGACATAGAGGCGGCAATAGCAAGCGCCGTATTCCTGAACATCGGGGTCGCGGTAGTCACATGGACAGATTATATCTCTGTCAAATTCAAAATTGCCTGAGGCGAGTCGACATGGGCATACTGGGTAGCCATACCTTTCCTCATTAACCTTCAGCCCTTCGAGAAAGGCTTCCAGAAGCTCTTGGTCAGGAATGAGATAATACCCGTTTGTTCTAGCATCCGCTTCAGCTCTGGCTCTAACTGATTCTGTCGAGATTTGGTTCAAAGCTCAAGATGCTCCTTCAATTTGTCTTTTCGAAAGCCTGTTACCAATACTTTGTCGTCGACAATTATTGTTGGGTAACTTAGACTACCGCCTTTGTCGAGAATTTGCTGACGAACTTCTTGCTTTTCGTCTTCTTCGCATAAGTCAACGTCGATATATTCGTACTCGATCTGGTTGTCTTGCAAATACTGTTTCGTCATCTTGCACCAGACACACGTACTGAGGGCAAAAACCACGACTTTGTGCGCGTTCTTTTTTCCTGAAACTTTTGAAAAAGGCATTTTCTCACGCGCTAACCATAACTTGAGGGTTAATATTAACTTTGTCCGAATCCTATGCAGGATGCAAGTCGCCAAAGGCACGCTGAACTACTTCGCAAAGCGCAGGGTGAACGTGCATAGATCTGAGAATTGTCCCATAACTTCTGCTCTCCGTGTTCATTGCATTGGTTATTTCTTGTATCAAACTGGATGCTTCAGGACCGATTATATGCCCACCCAGGATTTTTCCCTTCTCATGTTCAACAATTACCTTGACAAAACCCTCTGGTTCCCCCATAGCTGCACCCATGGCAGTATCACGATAGAAAGCTACCCCCACCGCGATTCGGTAGCCCAACTTTTTGGCCTCATTTTCTTTCAAGCCAACAGAGGCAACCTGGGGATAAGTAAAAACTGCATGCGGAGCTACTGAATAATCCATGACAGTCTTGTGATCGTGAATTGCGTTGTGCCATGCGATTCCAGCTTCAAAATTGGCTACATGTTTGAACATCTCTTGACCAATAGCATCGCCTAGAGCCCAGATGTTTTTCTTGCTCGTTTCGAGATACTCATTAACCTTTATGAATCCGCGGTCGTCGAGTTTCACGCCTGTTTTTTCGGGTTTGAGTATGTCTGAGTTGGGAGTTCTGCCAACTGCAATCATTAGGGCTTCGGCTGAAAATTCCTTTAGGCTTTCGTCGACACGGCTTTTGGCAGTAACTCTTTTTGTTCCACCCTCTTTTTTGACTTCAATGACCTCGAAGCCCGTGTATATCTCAGTGTGTTTGGCAAGTTCTTTCTTAAGGAGGTCACTGATTTCAGGTTCTTCGTCGGGAATTAGTTTTGTGGGTCTCTGGATTATTGTTGTCTTTGCTCCAATTCCCGAGAAGAAATGGGCATACTCAGTGCCTATATAGCCGCCGCCCACAATTATGATGCTCTTCGGCGGGTTTTTCAGTTCAAGGATGCTGTCGCTGGTCAAATAGTCAACATCTTTCAGTCCTTTGAAGTTGGGAACCCCAGGTCTTGCGCCTGACACGATGAAAATTCTTGCTGCCCTTACGATATTTTTGCCTATTTTCATTGTGTAATCGGATATGAACTCGCCTTGTTCGGCAAACCATGTCAAACCGGGTGTGTTTTTGACTGACTCTGCCTGTGAAGTTGAGTCCTCATCGACGATTTTGTGCATTCGGTTCATCATGCTTTTGAAATCAATTGATTTGATAGAAGCATGAACGCCTAGGCGCTGTGAATCCTTGAGAATATTCACGACATCTGTTGGATAAATGAGCAGCTTGGAAGGGACACATCCCCTGTTCAAACATGTTCCACCCATGGGTCCTTTGTCGACAATGGCAGTTTTGAGACCGTTTGCAACGGCGGCTGAAGCGATAATCATTCCAGAGCCTGAGCCGATTACAAGAACATCAAAGTTCTCCATAATCATCAACGAAAGGAAGAAAACAAAACCTCAAATATAACTTTTTGAGCCAAGGCATGTAATGGTTGGAAACTCTTATTTTTGTCCCTGCGATATTCAAAAGTGTGAGCAACATGTCGAAAGCTAAGAAGGCAGAAGCCGAAAAGAAGAAGAAAATTTACTACGAAAAGAAAGAGAAGAAAGCCAAAGAAGTCAAGAAGAAGTAGCTAGCTTCGAAGAAACTTGGGAATACATCTTTCGTCATTGACTGGGTTGAAGTGGTCAATGTCGTTCCTCTCCAGAGGGACTACTATCCTCGACACTAAACAATGTAAGCTGAAGGGTAGCCGAATTAGACGCATTTCGCCTGCCGTGACCCATTCGTCGATGGTGAATCCTTTTTTCTTTATTGACCGGGCTATTTGGCCTCTCTCTTTCTTGCTCAGCGCGTTGGCTTCTTCATCCAACACGTGGATGTGAAAACCCCTACCTGAATAGACTAACGCCAGTTGCCAGAAATCTTTCTCTAGTTGGTCATAGAGCCTTGCGGCTTGGTCTCTAACCATATCAAACTCTATTTCGCAGAAACTCAAGCCCTGCCCCCGTTCCATCTTCTCGGCCAATCCACCATGAACCGGGCACGTAACGTTTTCAGGATCAAGATCGAAAGCCAGCTCTTGACCTACTCTGCGATCATTTTCATCATAGAGATTACGATCATAATAGACTGACTCCGGAAGAAACTCGGCTATCTGTTCACTCACGTGATCCAGATTCCGGTACTCATCCACTATTATTGTGGTCTCAGAGTCTTCTCGATATTCTGCAGGGTAAATCTTGGTGTGTCTCCCAATTATCACCGCAAATTTCAAACGATCGATTCTCTTTCCAAGCCAATTGGACACCTTTCCTACATCGAATTCTTCGAGGTAGAATCGCTTTCTTTCTTCAAGCGTTGAATATCGCATGCCCTCGGGTAGGCTGTACCGGTACATTCAAATCTATCTATGGTAGAAACTGGAATCGCCCAAATAGGTTTTGGCACTGACCCTTGTTGTATTTGAGAAAGCCTAATATTTGCGTCTTTATGGAATTATGATGGTGATTTTTTGCCTATCGACCCTGATTTTCAAACAAAAAGGCAAGTTGTGAGCGAACATAATGGACATAAAGTTTGGGGACCCTTAGAGCCCCCCGCAAAGCAAGGAATTCACGGAACTAATGTCGCTGTGGACTGGGACGTGTGTACTGGAGACGGAGTATGCATAGACGTTTGCCCTGTTTCGCTGTATGACTGGGGAGAAGCCCCTGGGCACCCGACTTCAGAAAAAAAATCTGACCCTGTTAGGCAACAAGATTGCATACAGTGCTTGGCTTGTGAGATGCAGTGCCCGACGCAGGCAATAAAAATAACGCCACCTTAGAGATGTAGAACCACTTGAATATGGATCTCCTTCTTTTCTTTTTTAAAGTCTGCATTTAGGACGCTATAAAGAAAAAGGATGTAGAGTAGAAAGCTACTTTACGAGTCCATATACCTTGTTGACGTAGTCCCAGTTGACTACGCTCCAGAAACCTTCAACGAATTTGCCTCGATCGTTCTTGTAGTCTATGTAGTATGCATGCTCCCACAAATCAAGGACCATCAGAAGTCGAAATGCAGGATACAAATTCAAGTTGTGTTTCTCGATCTGCATTATTAGGGGTCTGTCGACGCATTGATGCATGACTAGAGCAGCCCACCCTGAGCCTTCGACACTTGTTGCTGCTTTTGAGAATTCCATCTTGAAACGCTCGAAACTTCCGAATTCCTTCATGAGAACATCAGCGATTGCTCCATTTGGTTTTCCGCCTCCCTTTCCCGTTGGAGCCATGCAATCCCAGAAAGTAGAATGCAATAGATGGCCTCCAATGTGGAAAGAAAGTTCCTTTAGTGTTGACTTTACGTCTAGGTCAACATTTTCCTTTCGGGTTTTTTCGAGTTTTTCGAAGATTGCATTTGCACCGTTGACATACCCTTGATGATGTTTGTCATGATGAATTGTGAGTTGTTGTTCAGACATAAATGGTGCAAGAGCATTGTAGGCATATGGCAGCTTAGGCAGACTGAAAGATTTGACACTTTCCATTTTTCTCACCGAAAACTCTAGAATTTCAGAGCAAACTATCACTAATATAGTTTATCTTTCCTTGAATCAGCACTGCTTATAACCAAGGTGCATGATTACTATTAAGAGGAGATGTCAGTTTTGGCGAAAACAGATGAAAATCTGAAATCTGCCTTTGCGGGAGAATCTCAGGCAAACAGAAGATATTTGGCCTTCGCTAAAAAGGCGGAAGAAGAGGGATTCACGCAAGCATCCAAACTTTTCAAGGCAGCGGCTGAGGCAGAAACAATCCATGCTCTAAACCATGTGAGGATTAGTGGAGAAGTCAAATCAACGATGGACAATCTGAANNAGGAGAATAACAGGCAAGCAGCGTGGAGCTTCGAAGTTGCAAACAAGGTCGAGCAGATCCACGCAGGTCTATTTCAGAAGGCAATCGACGCGATGAAGGCAAAGAATGAAATGGCTGAGATTGATTACTACGTCTGCAGTGTCTGCGGCAACACGGTTGAAGGCTCAGCTCCTGACAGATGTCCAATTTGCGGAGCACCGAAAGATAAGTTCTTCAAACCTGCCTGAAAACCCAAAACAAATCACCTATTTTCTTTNNAAAGAGGCAAACCTAACAGTTTCCGACCAAAACAAGGCGAAAATTGAGGGTATCATCCATAATTATATTGGCGAAAAATCAAGTCTTGGAAAATGTTCAGCTAATTGGAAGAAAGCCCGCGTTGAGATCAATGAAAGCCCAAAGATGAAAGCAGAATTGATCGCTAAGCTCAAAACATTGGCTCAGATAAACTAGGCTACATATTAGCCTCCTCCA
>DUHG01000117.1 GCA_013330975.1 Candidatus Bathyarchaeota archaeon | reverse complement strand
GTTATGAAGTCTTTGATCGTTTGCTTTTCACATCATCACAATAACACTCAGAAGATAGCAGAAGTCATGGCAAAAGTGCTTAATGCCCAAATACAAATACCACAGCAAACCAATCCAGAAGAGGTTCAAGAGCATAACCTAGTAGGCTTCGGCTCAGGAATCGATAGCGAAAGAAACTATCAAATCCTGCTTGACTTTGCCGACAAACTGCCACAAGTCATCAACAAGAAAGTATTCATTTTCTCAACCAGCGCCATTACAGGAGAAGAAAAACTCGCCAAAGACCACTCGACACTCAGGGAAAAACTACAATCTAAAGGTTACAAGATAGTTGGTGAATTTCAATGCAAAGGTTTCAACACGAATGGTTTTCTCAAATACTTTGGTGGAATGAACAAGGGCAGACCTAACGCTGAAGACCTCAAACACGCAGAGGAATTTGCCCAGGACCTGAAGCAGAAACTGCAAGAAAAATGAAACGTGCCCACATGAATTTTGCAGCTATTATCATAGTCACATGAAGGTCGAGCCGGTTGACTGAAATAGAACAATACAACAAACACCAAATCTAGCAACCAACAGAGTGAAGATCCAAATGGAAATTGGCTACACCGAAATTGGAATCTGCGGTCTCTCCTGCAGGCTCTGTCCAGCCTACCACAGAGAAACCAAAAGCAAGTGCCACGGATGCAAAAGCGAACACCGAATGGGTGCCCCATGCCCATTCCATACTTGCGCTGTAAAGAAAAGAAGAATAAGTTTTTGCGGATTTTGCGAGGAGAACAGCACCTGTGCCAGGTGGAGAAAATTCAGGGAGTTGGGCAAGCAACGCGACTCAATCGTCTGCTACCAAAGGCTTGAAAACAACATAGCGTTCATCCAGAAGCATGGAATGGAAGAATTCGAAAAGCAGCTGAAGATAAGGGAGAGACTGCTTCGGACCATTCTGGCGGAATTCAACGAAGGACGCTCAAAAACCCTCTACTGCATAGCCGCAACAATCTTGGATATCGAGGAGTTGGAAAGTGTTGTGGAAGAGGCAAGAGCGAAAGCGAAGGGACAAAACATAAAAGAGAAGTCTGAAGTCATGCATTCAATCTTGAACGAAGTTGCTGAAAACAAGAACTACTCATTAAAACTCAGAAAATAGAAACTCTTTTTGTAATTAGCCCAAGCTTCAAGTCTTCTCATCAAGCTCGACTTTTTCAAGTTGAATTTCTTCAACTCTCTCATATACGCAAAACGAGATATGCTCACATTACAGCCTCCATTATAATCATAAGAAGCATTATGCTGATTTTTCGCCTCAAAAAACGCTGAAGCATGAAGAAAAGCCAATATCAAGGTTGGAAGAATAAGCTCCCATAATCGGTTTGCAGCTTACAATCTAAATCAAAATCAAAACGAATAGCTTGGAAAACTAAAGTTTATAGATTTGTTCAGCCTCTCGTCTTTCGGCAGTGAGTCTCAGGCGGGGGGGTAGGGGTCCCTTGTACCGTAAACCCTCTACATGACGGGCTGACAACTGCGGCTGAGGCGTCAAAGGTCGCTGAGACCTTCATTTCCGAACCAGTGACTATCCGTCCTTTGGGGCTGGCGGTCTCCGTGCGGCTTCCGTAGGGAAGTTGATTTCGGGGTTTACCAGGCGAACCCGGCCAGGCTCGGGAGAGAGCAACCTAAGTTTGGACGTTACGCGCTCAAGGGAGTGCGGGTAATAGGCTAGGGCTTGAGGGTTCCCGGCGGAGTCTAGGCGTCGAACCGCAGTGACTCACTGCTCTTATTCCTGTAATAGTGGTGCTATAGAGAGCATAACTCTTAAATGGGAACGCTATCAAAATTGGAAGTGGGGGTTAACTTTGGCAGAGGAATTACATCCCTATGTAGTCTTTCTTCCAACTGAACAGAAAGACAAGATTCTCAGCGCCATTTTCGGTTCGAAAGCGGCAGTTGACCTTTTGCGTTTCTCCCTCAAGCAGGGTGTTTCTAAGAGCATTTATCAGAGGGACTTGTTCACGAAACTCAATTATTCAAACAAGACTATCATTGAGAACCTTAAGTCTCTGACCAAGCTGAGGGTTTTAAATGAGGAAATGGAAAAGAACGAGAGAGAAGGCAGAATCATATGGGTCAAAACATATCAACTGACCGATGCGGGAAAATGGTTTGCCCTTCTACTCGCCGAGGAAAAAGAGTTAACTGAGACCGAGAAAGCCGAGATCCTTCAGAGTCTCTTCCGAACCTACGTTAAGATGACCAAAGTGCTGGCTGAAGAGATTGGTATAAACAAGAAGATGCTTGAGGAGATTTTCACAGAAGAAATGAAATAGCGAGGCTTTGGCATGGAAATTCAAGCTGTGGCGGTTGTTGGAACAAAGAAATCGGGCAAAACCACAACCATGGAGAACCTTGTGAGAGAATTGACGAAAAAAGGTTACAAGGTAGCGGCAATAAAGCATGTCTCTGAGCCAGAATTCACAATTGACACACCAGGGAAGGACACCTGGAGGTTTGCACAGTCTGGGGCCAGAACGATTGTGAGTGTTGCTGCCAAAGAAGTCGCCACCATAGAAAAGGTGTCGCTTGACTCGGTGAAAACCGAGCAACTTCTCGGCAAATGCAAGGGAAATGATATCGTCTTTGTTGAGGGGTTTAAAAAACGACTTTCCAGGGGAGATATTCCTAAAATTGTTGTGGTAAAATCAAGAGAAGAAGCTGAAAGCGCGATAGGGCTGTATAAGCCAATCTTGGCTTTTAGTGGACCTTACAACACTGGGGGCATACACTCAAATGTGCCTTATGTTGACGCTTTGAGAAATGCTCAGAAGCTATCTGAACTTATTGAAGAAAAGGTTCTGAAGAGATAGTTTACTGATAGGGCTGTTTGTGGAGTTTGGAGATCTATTGAGGGGGGAGAAGGGAGAGCGTGTAAAAATATTTGTTTTCTCCAAACTTTTCCACGCAGCCGTTATCAGCTTTTTCTTTTGGTTTTTCCCTCCGGGTTTAAAGTGCTTTGAAAGCTTCGAACCATCTACTGTAGTGCGAAAGCATGCTCATCGATACGCTTGGTTTTCGGTCTTCTAGTATTCCTCTGAAGTCAGTCATTGTAAGGGGGCGCGGTTTTGCCTCTTTGTCCATTGCCTGACCAGATTCAAAGAACTCGCCAATGAGAGACAATTGTGCTGATTGGCACACGTCTCTTATGTCGCTACCCGAGAACCCTTCGCTAAGTCGCGCGAGTTCGTGTAGGTCAACGTCTTCTGAGATCTGCAGGTTGCTTGTGTATAATTTGAGCATCATTAATCGAGTGTTGTGGTCGGGTAGAGGAACCAGAATTCTTTTTTGGAATCTTCGGATGAAAGCCCAGTCTAGATCCCAGGGTTTGTTTGTGGCGCCGATGACGTAAACGTGCAGTGCTTTTCCTTTGTCCATCACACCGTCCATTTCTTTCAGGAATTGGTTGCGGACTCGAATTTCGCCTCCGACTTCATTTGAGTGTTGCCCCATTAGTGAGTCCAGTTCATCTACGAATACTATGGCTGGTTTGCCGTCGTTTGACGACTTTCGGGCTGAGCCGAAGAGTTTTGCGACGTTTTGTTCTGCTTCTCCGAGCCACTTGGACATTATCGAAGCTGCATCAATCGAATAGAACGTTGCGTTTAGTTCCGTCGCAACGGCTGCTGCGATTAGAGTCTTCCCACATCCTGGCGGGCCAAACAGCAGTATGCCTCGGGGCCAGCCTAGAGGAAACAGGTCTGGTCGTTGGACGGGGTAGACTATGGCTTCTTTTATCGCTTTCTTAGCGGTTTCTAAGCCTACGACTTCTTCCCAGACGACTTTTGGTTTTTCTGTGACGATGAGCTCTTCGTAGCTGGATTTTCCTCCTTCGGTAGTAGCCCCGCCGCCTGCGCCATCGTGGCTTCTTGCTTCCGCATCAATCTGGAAGTCAGCCGGTGTAACTGCGCCTTGCAAGGCTTTGATACGCTCTTGGTAAGCAATTGCTCTCTGAACATAGACTTTGTTGAGCCCGTATTCTGGGTAGAGTTGAACAAGTTGCAGGAGGCTTTCTATTGCCTTCTGATAAAGCGCTATGGCTTTTCCTTTTGCTCCTTGCTTGTCCAACCGGACAGCATCTAGCGCAAACGCAGTTGCTGCTTTTTCAAGCTCTTGTGAGGCGCTCATTTCTTTCTCCTTCATTTTCTTGAGTTATCTTACTTCGATCTTGATTTTCCCCTTGCTTCCTAACGTCTCAAGGGCTTTCTCGATCTCCTCATTCGAGGTTTTGAGATCGCTTGAGCAACGGCTAAGATCTATTTCGCCGTTGTATTTCCGTACGTATTCGAGGAGTGATTCCTCTATCGAGGGATTCTCGACTGTCAGCTGGATTTCTTTTATTTCTGATTTTTTATAAGAAAAGAGGGTTTGGGAAGAGTCTCTTGTGTTTTCTTCGATTGAGTTTCTGCCAATCACTTGTGAGCAGTTCGTTGATAGAGCCACGAGTTCCTTGACCCTTGCTTTCTCTGGAGTATGTATTGTTGTTGGGGGTTCGGGCAGATTTTCGGTTAGTTTTTGCTCGATGAAGCTAGAAACTTCTTTTAGCACTTCTTCGCCGCCCGCTGTTTTTCTATCGACCGGAATTATCGTTGGGTCCGCACTGATTTTTGTGGCATAGAGAGTCTCGCTTATTGTAGTGTTAACGTTATTTAATTCAGCTGATACATCTGGCAGCACTTGAAAGAGATCATGCGATACATCTTGAAGAAGCCTTAGAGCCGGTTTGAGGTCAACGACTATTTCGCTTAGCTCACGTATAGTCTCAAGTCTTAGGACCACGCGTTCGATAGCTAGCTGCACGTTGTAAAGGAATTTTATGAGCTTTCTTATTTCGGCTAACTCATTGGCACAAATAGCAGCCTTCTCTTTGTTGTTCCGCCGCAGCGCACCCATGCAGCTTTCGAAAAGTATCTTGTCTCGTTGTTTTAACCTGTAGCTTGCCTGCTCAAGTTTGTTCTGCTGAACCCTAAGGGTCATAATTGACTTCGAAGCGATTTCCTTCACTGGAGGAGGGTTCGGACTGGTTAGGCTCTTTATCGGTCGTCCCCTCCCCCATGCTGCTCGTTTTCTAGCCTATATTCCGGCTTTGCCTACTTCTTTCACGTACACAACAACTGGGGGTTCAGGAAGCTCTGCTTTTGTTTCGATTGGCGGTTCAACTAGAGGCTTCATCTTGGTCGGTAGTGTTAAGGATTCTCCAAGTACCATGTTCGAGAGCTTGCTTTTAGCCTGTTCCAGTTCATTTCTCTCTGCCATGACGCGTTTGAGATTTTCTTGCAGATTGCTGAAGGCTGCTTTGTAGGCATCTTCGTCAACTTTTCCTATTTCGTGTTCTAGTTCGAGGTTGAGTATCGCGTAGTTCATTGCCTTCATTTCTTCTTCGCAGGATCCGATTTGGTCAGCTATTTCGTCGGATAGGATTTGCGCGTCTTTCTTGAGTTGGCTTAGTATTCCATTGAAGCTGTTATGGATCTCCTGGTACATGTCGGTAGAAATCTTCTTTTTGTCCGACAGGTCTTTGAGAGCTTGATCTTTTCTCCATATTAGCGGTATTTGGTCGCAGAGTATGCTTGCCTGAGATTTTGTTGATGAAATGAACGTGACTTCAGCGCCATTGAATTTGAGCTGCTGAATTGGTTGTTTTGAGAATCTTCCACCGTTGAATTCGACAAATACAGCATCGAATTGACCGTTTGGGGTCATTGCTAGGGATGCGACTTTGCCGATTACTCTGCCGTACTCGTCTTTCACTGGTTTGTTAATGGAAAGAAAAAGGTTGGGGTTCTGAGACATNNGTCTGGGAACTTTTCTTTTATTCTCTGCTCTGCTACTGTGGCTGCCTCGTTGAGGATTTTTCCAGCATCTTCGTTTACTGTGTCGAAGTTGAGTGTCATTCCTGAGCCTTGACCTGCTTCGATCATGATTCCGCTTAGCATGTTGCCAATTTCGCCTAGTTCGCTTTCTGCTTCGGGGAAGACACTAACGAGTCCGGATCGAACTGTTCTGAGAACACCTACGGCTGGTCCTAGTGTTGATACGACATCGCCTAGTTCAGATACTGTTCGTAGCCTCAAGACTATTTGTTCAAGTGCAAGTCTGGCGTTTATTATTAGGCGTTCCATCTTTCGGACTTCGGCGAGTTCGTTTGCGAAGACATTTGCGCGTGATGTGTCGTGCTTTGTGTAGGCATCGACAATTCTCGCAAAGATTGCTTTGTCGCGATTGGTGAAGCGTTCTGTTGCTTGGTCGAGTTTTTGGACTTGGAGTTCGATGCGTCTCACTGCGAAGTCGAGGCGTGGCTTAAGCGGACCTGGCGGTTTCACTGCATCTTTTATTCGGTTAGTAAATGGCTGTTCGTCTTTCCTGGTTTCCCATTTTTTCGCGAATCTTTCTGACAATTATATACCTCCGAAGAACAAAGACTGCGCGGAACCGTCTTATACATTGTTAATATGGTGGAATTATGCATGTATATATGTAGAGATATACGGGCTCGAAAAAGCCGTTTGTGGCTTTAGTCGGAAAATTAAAAGATGCTTGTGCAGCATTTCAGGAATTAGACAAAAAAATGTAAGTTAGACTAAAAAGAAGCTTGGAATAATGCTAATGCAAAAAGGTGAATCGAATGAGTGATAGAGCAAAAGTGTTTGGAATTATAATAGTCTTGGGTTTCATGGCGGGAGTCTTAGCGCAATTAACAGCGACGTACATTATTCCATGGCTGATCTCCGTTCTGCCAGCGCTAGCCGGACTTACGAGCTTCATGATTTCAGGAATTGCCGGCGCATGCTTGACAGTTGTGCTCGTAAGCGCGTGGGCGTATCTGACAAGCAATCGGGACCGTTAGATAGCAACTTTCCTTTCCCCGCTTTCTTTCTATAAATTCCCAGTTTACTTAATAGCGTATTGGCAATGGCTATTGCCCAGGTTTTCAGAATTTTCTTGTTCCCCATTTCAGGTCAATTAGTTGGCTGGTTTCAAATCGAAAACTGAAAAACATGACGTTCAAGGCTGTTTTTAAGTATATAGAGAAGTGGACTCCGTAGCGGAAAAAGCTCTCATCAGCCTCCCTAAAGGCTTCGCCGTACCTCGATCACTTCATAGTCCGCTCTCAACCAATGATACTGTGGATTTCAATGTTTTGGTTGTGGTATTTTGGTTTAGCTAGGTAGCTCGATTTGAGGAAAATGGGGAAGGTTACAAGAAACAGGATTTTATCACGAAATGATTGCACACCTTGCTATATGAGCCCTAATCCATGTAATATGTGGATGCCTATTATTATGTAAAATGAAAAGGTCAATCCAACATGAATGAATTTTCGGGTTGCAGACTTGATTTGAGGAATTATTTGGAATCTGTGGGTAAAACCCGTGGCGACAAGCAAAATCATAATTATGTATAGAGCAAGCCCCGTGCCGAGCTGGGGATAGGCTGTTGCGGGTCTGCTAATTTGGCCTGCGAAATGAAGAGAAACCAAAAGAAAAGCTAGCAGATTGCCAAACACGTGAATTCTGAGAAGAGTCTTGTATCTGCTAGGCGTGCGTTTTTTCATCGTGGCTATTATGGGTACGGCAATGGCTACGTATAGCGTGCCTATCCAGACAAACCAGTGATTGACGCGAAAGGGACCGAAGAAAAAGCCAAAATGAATCCAGCGCTGAACGTCAGCAATCATGAGGCAAATTGTTGTGATAATTATCGAAGACGCTGCCCAGAATTCTGCCTTCCTAAGCACAGTCACTTGTTGCTACCCCGAAATCTTTTAATGGAGACAATAGATGGAGTTTTGCGCTATAAACATTGAGATTATGGAAAGCTAAAGTTCGCCTTTGAGGTTAAAAACTGGAAAGAGCAACCTAAGCCTTACGGAACTGAGACAACAGCTAGAGAGATAATCGACAGAATTCAAGACTTCTGCAGATCTTAATCTTTTTGTGACTTAAATCTCAGATCTTTTCCCATTGAAGCAATGAAGAATGAGAACAGAAGCCCAGTTTCCGGAAAATGGCATTAAAGGATTGGGAAGAGTGTTCAATCTAGGCTAGTGTCTTGACTTGCTGATCAGAATAGATTTCTTTAAGGCATTCGACACAGAGGTCTATCAACTTTGTTGGCTTTCCAAAATAGACCACATTGCTGTTCTTGTCTTCTACCGCGATGTACCGGCGTGAAATGTAAGGCACTTTTAAACCGCATCTAGAACAAACGCAATAAGGAGCTATTTCTGAAGAAACATCCTTTTTCTGGTGTTTATTCATACAATAGACATTCCGAGGGATTTACTTATATGCATTTCTGATTTGTCAAGACGCATGACTTCTGTCCAGCAAAGCAACGGATTAAGTGGTATTCTGCGCGCCAAGAAATGTTGTCTGTCTGGACAAAATTGAATAATAGCCAAAACGCATCATTAATCAGTTCTTCAATTCTTGCGTTGCCACTGGAGCTAGCCATACAGCCTTCTTATGTTTTATGATAGTTTTTTTCCGAGCGTTTCAGCCCACAAACGGATCTTTTCTTCATCAACGTTGTCAAACAATGTTTTCCCCAGTAGTTTCATACGACCACCAAAGGCCTCCGTTGTCACAGTTTTCACGTTGGGATAGTTCGCCAACACTCCAGCAACATACTGAGTGCATGACGCTTCGTAACTCTTGGGGTCACCAGCTCCACCGCAGCAAACAAAGAAAGCGAGCTTTTTCTCGCCAAAGTCTTGTTTGAGAAAGTCTAAAGCCTCGCCATAGACGTTTCCGCCTCTAACTCCAGCGCCAACAACGACATTGACGTAGCCCTCAAGACCCACGGAATTCTTTCTTAAATCAACCAAGTCAACTTCAAACTTGTATCCCTCTCTCAGAACACTAGCTATTATTTGGGACGTTTCTTTCGTCGCTCCTCCTTTGCTCGAATAAGCTACAAGAGTTCTGTTTCCCATTCTCACTTGACCCCTATTCACAACTCCTGCAGAAGACGTTTAAGCGTTTTCCCAATTTCTCACTGTTTTGAACCTCTGCGCCTTTTCTTTCACCTCAGCAGCAGTCTGTTTGGAACGCTCCAACGATTTCCTGCAAAGCTGTCCAGAAGCCACCACAGTTGTGTGTCTAATGGAAGGCTGGGATCTGAAAGCGGAAGAATAGCAGTTGCTCCTGTCGGTTGGTTGAAGATGCCGAGAAAACCTCTGACTGCCGTATTTAATTAGAGAAGCCTCGGTGTAATGTAGTATACTATGCTCGAGGACTCCAAAAACCACGGGTGCCTTGGGAGGAATTGAAGTTCCACATTTTCAACGCGTATTTACATTCTTCTCAATCATAAGAATTGCATCGATCGCGATCCTTGCTTCTTCCTCAATTGCTTCCTTAACGATGGCGTCGAATTCGCCTTTTTGTTCACCAGGTTCGAATTCGCCTTTGCCAACTCCCAAAAACGGATTGCCATCAACGACCAGAATTGCCCCAGCCTGCAGCTTCTTTAGCGCCGCAATCGTGAATATCACGGAACTTTCCATCTCTACAGACAAAACACCAAGGTTACTCCAGCGCTTCAAGTTTTCGTGATTACCGTAGAAAGTATCTGTGCTTAGAACAACTCCGAAGTGGGTTTTCTTCTTAGATTTTCGTGCTGCGTCTAACAACGCTGCGACCACATTGAAGTTTGCAATGGCTGGAAACTCAAGCGGCGCGTAAATTTTAGAAGTCCCGTCTCCTCTTACCGCTGCTGATGCAACAACTATGTCGCCCATTTCCACATTTCTCTGAAGCGCACCAGTCGTGCCAACCCGAACAAAAGTTTTTGCCCCAATTCGCGAGAGCTCCTCAACAGCTATCGCCGCCGATGGACAGCCTATCCCAGTTGAACAGACAGAAATCTCAACTCCGTTCTTGCTGCCAGTGTATGTCATGAAGCCACGGTATTCAGCAATCTTTCGGCTTTCATCCAAGAAAGAGGCAATAGTCTTGACTCTTTGAGGATCGCCAGGAATTAGAATGTACTTGGCTACATCGCCAATTCCGCACATTATGTGGGGCTGCATGCGTTTCTTCAAAAAGATCTCCGATTAGAGTAACGTGCGATCGGGAATAAATTCTTCGGCAGCCTTTGAGGTACTTCTGAGAAAAAGTCAATGCTTGGACCGGGACTTGAGCAGGCGATCAACAAGCTCCTTGCTGACACCGGACCCAGTGAGTCTGGAGATTGCTCTCTCAAGTGATTCGTTTGATTTTTCGCTATTCTTCTCCAGTTTGACAAGTGTCTCCTTCACTTCCCAAGGAAAAACGATCCATTCACTCGTCTCTTTGCTATAGAAGTCAGGTCTAATGCCGCTCCATGGCTTGTAGTAGAGGGTTAAAAACCTCATTTCTCTGACTCCCTGTCGAGATAGGTATTCTTTTATCAACAAAGCGCTTTTTCCAGTATCTACAACATCATCTACAAGCAGTACTTTTTGGTCAAGTATGCTGAGCGGTATTTGCTGAGTCAAACAAGGTTCACTGTTAGTTTCATAAATCCCGACATAGAACTCTACACCGACGCTCGTGATGCGGGCAACTTCAAGTAAATCTGATAGAACGCGTGCAGGAAGCAGCCCCCCTCGCGAAATTCCCACAATCATGTCAGGCTTAAAACCTTCAGCTTGAATTTGCTCAGCCAACTCAAGAAGAATTTCATACACCTGATTCCATGATGGCACTTCAAAACCAGAGTTTGATGTCAACATAGACTACCTGTTTGATTCAATTTCTTCAACTGAGCTTATAAGTTCCGTGCAAAACCCTGTTGGGCTTCAGACAATAAATAAAAACCTCTTGCTGCTTGTTCATGATTTGGCTCTTGATTCTATGCCTGGCGAAGAACCGTACTCTGCTTTCGGGCTACTTCCACCGTCAGTTCAAGATGCGTTAGCTGCGCTTGGACTAAGAAAGCCAACCTTGCCACAAACGATGGCTATACCACAGGTATTAGATGGAAAGAATGTACTGTTGATTGCGCCAACCGGAAGTGGAAAAACCGAAGCAGCCCTTCTTCCAGTTTTCTCCAAACTCTTGCAGCAAGAGGAACAAGAGAGAGTTGGCATCACAGCAGTCTACATCACGCCCTTGCGTGCCCTGAACCGAGATATGTTAAAACGCCTGAACTTCTGGTCTGACCAGCTGGATATCTCGGTTGAAGTGAGACATGGAGACACTGAGACAAGAATCCGCAGAAAGCAAGCCCGTCAGCCTCCACAAGTGCTGTTGACAACGCCTGAAACGCTCCAGGCTATTCTGCCGGGGGCACAGATGCGCAAGCATTTGGCACACGTGAAATATGTGGTAATCGACGAGGTTCACGACTTGGCTTCAAGCAAACGCGGAATACAGCTGTCTATTGCACTGGAGAGACTCTTTGAAATTACTGAGAAAGGGTTTCAAAGAATAGGTTTGTCGGCAACCGTCGGAAACCCAAGTGAAGTGGCTAGCTTTATTGCTGGAACAGACAGGGAAATCAGTATCTTACAGGCAGTTCTCGACAAGAAATATCATTACACGGTGGAGTGTCCAATTGCCAAGCAAGAGGATTTTGAGCTGGCAGGAGAAATAGGGACTTCACCGGAGGGGGCAGCTAGAATAAGACGAATGGTCGAACTAGTAGACACTCATAATTCTACGCTAATCTTTGTGAACAGTCGAACGATCGCAGAAACGCTGGGACATAGATTCAGCCAACTTGACCGCGCTGACATAGCTGTTCACCATGGTTCACTATCCAAGGAAGAGAGAACCAGCATCGAAGATGAATTCAAGAAAGGAAGAATCAAAGCCATAATCTGCACAAGCACATTAGAACTCGGTATCGACATAGGCAACGTGGATCTTTCGTTGCAATACATGTCGCCTCGACAAGTCAACAGTCTAGTACAACGTGTTGGAAGAAGTGGACACAGTCTAGACAGAACATCGCGGGGAATAATCGTCACAACATTCCCGGAAGATACACTTGAATCAGTTGCAGCAGCGAGGAATGCCAAAACCAACAAAATTGAACACGTGTCATTACACGAGAATGCACTAGACGTACTTGCCCACCAGATAGCAGGAATAGTCATGGATAAGGAGATCGTCACTGCTAGCGAAGTTGAAAAAGTCATACGCAGAGCGTACCCTTATCGGAAATTGCACAAAAAGCAACTTGAGAACATAATACACTTTTTAGACACACTCAACAAAATCAGATTCTACAGAGAAGGCAAAATCTTGGTCAAGACACGCAGAACACGTGAATACTACTACGGCAACCTGTCAATGATTCCTGACGAAAGACGTTACCCAGTTATAAACATCCTCAGCGACCGCAAAATCGGCACGCTGGGCGACGAATTCATGGCCTTGGACGCAAGAGTGGGCTTGAATTTCATAATACGCGGCAAGGTATGGCGCATTGTTCAGATTGAAGAAGAAACAGGCAGAGTACATGTTGTTCCGTCCGAAGACCCATCAGCTGCTGTTCCAGGATGGGATGGGGAAATGCTACCAGTTCCATTCGAACTTGCGCAACAGATGGGAAAGAATCGCCGAAAAATCGCTGAAATGCTTAAAGAAACAGATAACGCGAAAGTTGTTGCAGGGAAACTTGCCAAGACGCTTGGAACAGACAACCAAACATTGCTTGAAAGCATTGAAGAGATTAACGAGCACCTGAAACAGGGTTTGCCACTACCCACCGAAAGACAGGTCGTAATCGAAGCCTTTGAAAAGTATCTCATTATACATGCCTGCTTTGGCGAAATCGTCAATCACACCTTTGGGGGAATTTTCGATTCGGTACTTTCCGAACAAGAAATCATAACTGGTTGGTGGGCAGATGGCTATCGAATTCTCATTGAAACAAATAGAAACCTGCGGCAAAAAGAGCTGGAAAAATTGCCTGAAACTCTTTTTGGCCTGGATCCAAAAGCTGTTGACAACGCTTGGATCAAGTATGTTGATGCCAAGTTCCCGTTTGCTGGACGAATGAAGGCAGTAGCTGAAAGATTTGGCGTTTTACCCCGTGGAAAAACAATGAGCTATCAAAGACAGAGTCAGCTGAAAACAAGGTTCAAAGACACGCCAATATATGACGAAACGCTGCGTGAAGCGCTCTTGGAGAAAGCTGATGTCTCAAAGGTTAAGGAGATACTTCGGCTCGTTAGAAGAGGAAGGATAAAAGCAAGCACAATATACCGAGAAGAAAAGCCAACACCACTCGCCTTCCATATGCTCGCGGCTTTCGCGGACGTTTCGGAATTGATGTCTCCAGAAGCCATTCTGCTCAGTAACATAGATAGAATGAAAATGGCGGTTAATGCGAGAAACACGACGCTCCTCTGCATGAACTGTGGCGAATGGACAAAAGAGACAAAAGTCAAAAATCTACCAGCCCAACCTGAATGTGAGCTGTGTAAGTCTAGACTGCTGGCGCCTCTCNNAGGCTGTGAGGGCTTTGATGGTTAAAGGTGTTGGAGCTGAAACGGCTTCGCGAATCCTTGGAAAGATGCATCCAAAAGAGGATGAGTTCTACTTGGATTTGCTGAAGGCGAAGATACAGTATCTTCGAACAAGGCAATTCTGGGAAGATAAGCAAAAACATTGATCGTTTGCGAAGTGTTCATCGTGGAAGAAACTGAACGGAAATCCCTCAAACAAAATCTTGGTCTCTGGAGTGCCACTGCGATTAACATTGGTGCAATCATAGGAGGGGGTATTTTCGTGGTAACTGGGCTGGTGGCTGGAGTGGCTGGCTCAGCTCTTGTGATTTCGATGGTTATTGCTGCTTCTATCGCTTTTCTAACGGCATTAAGCTTCACTCGGCTAACCGCATGGCAACCAGTTGAGGGAAGTGGCTACGAATATGTTCGTCAGTTGGTTGCGCCTTCAGCGGGTTTTTTGTCTGGCTGGATGTGGATTATCGCGAATACCTTTGGGGGCGCGGCTGTCAGCCTAGGGTTTGCTTATTATTTGTCTGAGGCAGTTCCAGGCTTACCCGTCAAAATTGTTGCTGCTCTGATGTGTTTGGCTTTTGCCGGTTTGAATTTTATTGGGACCCGTCAATCAGCCATGTTGAACAATGCGCTTGTCGTCATCAAGATCGCTGTCTTGGGCTTCTTTGTCGTTTTCGGACTAACCTCTGTAAATGCTTCGAACTTGACTCCTTTTGAACCTTTCAGCAGTGGCGTGCTTTTCGGTGCCTACTTCATCTTTTTTGCTTATGGAGGCTTTGCAAGAGCAACCATAATCGCAGAAGAGGTCAAAGATCCAAAGCGAAATGTGCCGAGAGCAGTTCTATTGTCCTTGGCTATTTCCACATTGGTTTACATTATAGTTGGGTTTGTGGCGGTAGGTCTAGTAGGGTCGAGCGCTCTCGCCGCTTCAAATTCTCCCTTGACTTTTGCGATTAGCGCAACTGGAAGCCCTGTTGCCGTGCAGATCGTTTCTTTTGGAGGTTTAGTTGCCACTGCAAGCGTTCTATTAACAGCAATCTTAGGTGTGAGTCGAATGGCTTTCTCTATGGGCAGGAGGCGGGACCTGCCTCAGCCTTTAAGCTTCGTTAGCAGTAAGTTTGGAACCCCGTATGTCGCGATTTGGGTCATTGGGATTGCAATGGCTCTTTTGGCTCTGTTTTTTGATCTGACAGGTATTGTAGTAGTGAGCACGTTTGCGCTGCTCTTCTGGTATGCTTTAACAAATATGGCAGCCCTCAAGCTTGGTCAACAGAATAGGGCACGCTATAAACTGTTGCCGGCAATTGGATTTGGTGCTTGTCTTGTTCTTCTGGCGGCAGTTCTTTTCTTAGAACCCGTTGCCTGGATAGCAGGTGTTGCTTGTCTGATGATGGGCGCGATATTATACATGCTCAGGGCGGCTTTCAGGAAAAGCCGAATTCATCAGAGTTGATGTAAATCAACGACTTTGGTAAACCCTATTCTGCATTTGGAACACGCTGTTCCAAGGCTTGGCATTACTACTGGCGAGAACTAACCAATCAATGGTAAAGCAAGAATAATCCATCTTCCATGTTCAAAAGCTGGATAGCAAGATTCTAGCCAAGGGTGACGCCATTCTTCTATTTGCAGGCTTTGCTATGATAGGCGTTTTTACATTTGTGTCTTTTTTGCAGATGATTTCCTAGCAATTGTGATAATTTAGTCTCTTAGGTAACATCTAGTCTTCTTCTTTGCACTAATGACAATCGCTTCTTTCCAGATTTGATTCGTAGCTCTTTCATAACTGTTTCATGAGAGGTTAATTTCTTCAAAGCAGTAAGCCATGCTGCGGCATCAACGTCGGTATGGAAAACCCATTGTCTTTTGACATTAATCGCTTGCTTTGGGCACACTTTCTGACATGCGGAGCAGAAGAGACAGAATTCAGGTGAGACGACTGCTTTGCCATTTTTGCCCAATTCGATGGCATTTGTACGGCATATATCAACGCATGCTCTGCAATCTTCTGGGCACAGGGTCGTGTCTATTTCGATAGATCCTTGATAGGGTTTTGTGACGTGGATAGCACCAATTGGGCAATTAGACTCGCAGATCTTACAATACAGGCAACTATGTCTGTCAATTTGGATGTTACTAACTCGTGTGACTTCACCTTTTTCTGAGAGTTTTGCATCTATTTTGATGCCATCGATTGGGCAGGAATCCTTGCATTCAAGTTTACAGCCTGGCTTGAAGTAGCATGCATGTTCATTAACCGTTATTTCTCTTGACAAAACGGGAAACGCCTCGTTTTGCACGATAACTGGGATTTCTTTGCCATCAACTGTCATTGTCAAAGCGTTGTATGGACACAAGACCACACATTCACCGCAGAAAATGCACGAACCTATGTCAATGTCAATTTTGGGTTTCTTCTTGAGCCGCCCATTGTAAATTGAGGGGGGTTGTTCCTTGATGGCTTCTTTAGGACAAATTTCAGCGCAGATCCCACATCCAATGCACAAGTCTTTGTTCAAACGCAGAATATACTTTCTGGTCAAGAAGTCTCTACTTAATGTGATTTCTTTTCTCCTTTCGCTCTTAATCGTTTCTCCTCGCACACTTTCCACTCTCTACATTTTTGCCTTTCTTCGGCAGTTCATTTTTTATCCGCTTCCTTGGCTTTCTCGGGTGAAAGGACCGCAATAGTTTTTTCTATTTCTGCCTTTGTGACGCCATCCACGATTTTTTGCATTTCCTTGATCTTTGACGCAAATTTTTCCCCTTCTGCAGCACTGATCCACGCGAGCTGAAGGCGGTTCTTGTCTAAGCCCAGTCTCTCCATTTTACTCCAGAGTTTCTCCACACGCTTTTTGGTTTGGTAGTTGGCGTTTATGTAGTGGCAATCGTTAAGGTGGCAACCTGCGACAAGCACTGCGGCGGCACCGTTTCTAAATGCTCTCTCCACGAATTTTGAGGATACTCTTCCTGAACACATTGTTCGGATAATCCTTGCGCTGGGTGGATATTGCATTCTGCTAACACCCGCGAAGTCCGCTCCAGCGTAAGAGCACCAATTGCAGCAGAATGCCACAATCTTCTTGTCTGCGTCTTCCTCAGTTGCGGCATCAATCTGAGCGTTGATTTGCATATCTGTGAAATGCCGCATCTCAATCGCTCCGAACGGACACTCGGCACCACATGTGCCACAGCCCGCACAGGCGGCTTCAACCACTTCAGCTTTCTTCCTTTCCTTGTTTATTGAAATCGCATTGTATGGACAGACTTTCGTGCATAAGCCACAGCCAACACATTTTTCTATCCCTATCCGAGAGGTAATAGCTTCAACCGTTACGCTTCCTTTGTTCATTAGAATTCCGGCTCGACCCGCTGCGGCACTTGCTTGTGTCACGCTGTCTTTGATATCCTTAGGACCTTCGGCGCATCCGGCAAGAAAGACGCCTCCTGTTGGAGTGTCTACGGGTCGTAGTTTGGGGTGTGCTTCCATGAAGAAGCCATCAGTTGTTTTTGACAAGGTGAGTAGACGCTGAATTACGCCGCTATCGGATCGTGGTTCAATCCCCACAGATAAAACCAGCATTTCGGTTTCCATATTGTAGAATTTATTTGATGATGTGTCCTCTCCGACTAGGCGCAAATTGTGTGTTTTTTTGTCTTCAGTTACTTCTCCGGGCAGGCCACGTGTGAAAACAACGCCTTCTTTTTTAGCTCTTTTGTAGAGATCTTCGAATCCCTTGCCAAAGGCTCTTATGTCCAAATAGAAAACGTTGAGCTTTATTTCTGGCCAATGCTCTTTGATTAAAAGACAATCCTTGATTGTATTCATGCAACACACATTACTGCAATAAGCGTGACCTTTCCCTTCAGTTTGACAACGGGAGCCTATACACTGAATGAATGAAACGCTTTTGGGGAGATTCATATCACTTGGGCGAACCAAACGACCTCCAGTGGGACCTCCAGCATTTATTATCCTTTCAAATTCCATTGAAGTTATCACATTTGGATACTTCAGGTAACCGTATTCGGTCAGGCTAGCAGGATTGAAGACATCAACACCAGTAGCAACTATGATTGTTCCAACATCAAGTTCAACTATTTCTTCTTTGGCAGTATAATCTATAGCGTCAGGGCCACAGACTTCTTTGCACTTTGAGCAAGTGTTGTCGCCTAATCCAAGACAGTTTTTTTCGTCAATCAAGTATGTGGCTGGAACTGCCTGAGCGAATGGAATATAGATTGCTTTCCGATAGGTGAGGCCTTCCTCAAACTCGTTTGGAACTTCTACTGGACAAGCTTTGACGCAATCGCCACAGGCTGTACACTTTTTGCTGACGTATCTAGGTTTTTTCCGCACCTTGACTTTGAAGTTTCCAATATATCCATTCACTTCTATGACTTCACTGTTTGCCAACAACTGTATGTGGGGGTGTCTGCCTGCATCTGACATCTTGGGGGCAAGAATGCAGATTGAGCAGTCCATTGTCGGGAATGTTTTGTCGATTTGAGCCATTCTGCCGCCGATACTAGGGCTTTTTTCTACTAAATAGACTTCATAGCCAGTGTCCCCAAGATCTAAGGCTGCCTGAATCCCCGCTACTCCTCCGCCAATTACCAATGCTTTTCGTGTGACTGGAACTGCAACTTCTGTTTGGGGTTTCAGTAGCGTCGCTTTTGCAACAGCCATTTTGACTAGGTCTTTGGCTTTTTCGGTTGCCTTTTCTGGTTCATGAAGATGTACCCAACTACAATGNNTCCCTGATATTGGCCATTTCATAGAGATACTTGTTTAATCCGGCCTCTTCACACATTCGTCTGAAAGTGGGTTCGTGCAATCGGGGAGTGCAAGAAGCAATAACGATACGATCGAGTTTGTTTTCTATAATGTCTTTTTTCATAGATTCTTGTCCGGGATCAGAGCAACTGTACAAGTTGTCCTTAGCAAGGACAACATTTGGTAATTGTGATGCGTATTTAGCCACGTCCTCACAATTTACTGAACCTGCGATGTTCTTTCCACAATGGCAAACATAAACACCTATCCGTGGCTTCATTTCTTCAGGCTGTTTTTTTTGAGGACCCGCAACAACTTCGTCATTTGACTTTTCAGTCATTCTTTTATCATCTACTTCTTCAGGTATTTTTTGTCCAGAGCTTTTTCGACCAGAACTGGAAGATCAATCACTTTTACATCGACTTCTGATCGTTTGATTGGTAATTCGCCATCCAAAGCACATTTGAGATGAATCTGGCATTTTGGGCAAGCTGTTATCAGCCACTCTGCTCCGGTGTCTTTGGCTTCTTTCAACCTCGACAGTTGAATTTGTTTGGAGATTTTGCCACAGCTCAACCATGAACTTACACCGCAACACAGAGCGTCCTCTCGATTCCTTTCCATTTCCAGTAGGTCTGTTTCAGGAATGCTTTTGATGACATTACGAGGAGGATCATAAATATTCATGTGCCTGCCTAGCCGACAGGGGTCATGAAAAGTGACTTTTTTATCCTTGAAGACTTCTGGAAATTCGAGCTGTTCTTTTTTGATTATGTCGTCTAGAAATTCAGAGATGTGAATGACTTCGAACCCCATGTCTCCAACTATTTTTGGATAGTCTAGCTTCAAGGTTCGGTAGCATTCAGCACAAGACGTAACTACTTTTTTCGCTTTTGTGCCTCTAATCGCGTCAACGTTCATTTTTGCTAGTTTCTCAAAGTTGTCCGTGTCCCCAGTGAAATTTAGATCATGTCCACAGCAGCGCTCATTCTTTAAGACTACTGGTGAGATGCCGACTTTGTTCATTATTCGCACTACACTTTTTGCAGTGGCTATGGAATTTGCTTTTATGTCCTCAAACAATATATCAAAATAGGGCAAACACCCCACGAAAAATAGGATGTCTCCAGTTTCCGAGGTTGTTGCATCTTTTGGAAGCCAGTCGATGCGATTTTGGTTTATGTTGGGATCAGCCATTATCCTCTGCAAGTTCAGAATCAGTTCCTTGTGAGAGCATTCGCCGGTTATTCCCACCTGCCGAGCTTCTTCTCGGCATGTCTTTATGAAATCGACATATTTTACATTGGAGGGACAACGCTGTTGACACAGCCCACAAGTAAGACAAGTCCAGATTCCTGGATCATTTATGGAAAGTTCTTCGGAGCCGCCCAAGATTCTCTTTACAGTCATTCGCGGAGAGAAATCCGGGTTCATTCTAGTTATTGGGCAACTGCTGGAACATTTGCCGCACTCCAAGCAGAGTCTTATATTGGTTTCTTCTATGGTTTCAGAAATAGGTTTCCTCTTAGCTTTAATTCCTTTTTGTTTGGGTTCCTTTAATAGAGGATTTGGACCCCAGCCTTTCAATTCTCTGGCAAAATCTTTCACGACGTCCGCGAATTTCTGACCTTCTGAGGCTGAAATCCACTCCAATCGCAATCGTTCGGGACCCAGACCAAGCAGTTTAAGAATTTCCTTGGTTGCCTTAACGTTTTTTTCTGCTTTGAGATTCCCACTAATATAGTGGCAGTCACCAGGATGACAACCAGACACCAAAACACCATCGATGCCGGTCATGAAAGCATTCAAAATAAAGGAGGGTTCAACTCTTCCACTGCACATTACTCTCACAGGTCTTATGTTTGCGGGATAGCTAATTCTGCTGGTCCCTGCGAGATCGGCCCCGGCGTAGCTGCACCAATTACATAGAAATGCCAAAATTTCTGGTTTGCTTTTCATTATGTCAACTCCGGTATGCCGCCTTGATTTCGGCGAGTATTTGCTTGTCGGTGAAGTGTTTCATGGTAATTGCTCCCGTTGGGCACGCAATTGCGCATGAACCGCATCCTTTGCAAACAACCTCATTGACCTTGGCTACTAGAACTGGCGCTCGGAAAAATGGTTCAGCATTCAATACCTTTTCTTCCAAGGTGATCGCGTTAAATTCGCAAGTATCTCTGCATTTTCCACAACCTCTGCAAAGGTTTTCAATCACGCCAGCTGTTATTGCCTCAGAACGCACGTGCCCTCTAGACATGGGGATGGAAGCTGAGGATGCGACTGCATGAGCCTGGATTATGCTTTCATCTACGGCTTTTGGACTGTGAGCTGTGCCACAAACATATATTCCATCCGTCGCAAAATCAACGGGTCGAAGTTTAATGTGGGCTTCAAGGAAAAACCCGTCAGCTCCAAGAGGTACTTTGAGTAGGGGAGATAGGGATTTCCCAGATTCATGTTGAACCAGAGGTGTTGAGAGTACGACCAAGTCAGATTCGATGGTAATTTCCTTTTCAATAAGAGTGTTGTAGACATTGATTTTGAGTTTTCCGGAGGCGTCAGTAGTCACCACAGGCGGTTTTTGCGGGAGAAAGTTAATGAATTTCACTTTCTCTTCCAAAGCCTTGAGATAATAACTCTCATATTCTCGTCCATAGGCTTGGAGTTGCCGGTATAAGATGTACACTTCTGAATCAGGTTTAGCTTCCTTGATTAGAAGGGCATTTTTTAAGGCAACCGCGCAGCATATTCTTGAACAATACTCTCTTCCGCCCGGCTCTTCCATTGCCCCAACGCATTGTATCATTACGAACTTTTTCATGTCATCTGGAAGACCAGTTCTTAGGAGGCGTTCGAGCTCAATTTGGGTTATTACGTTGTTTTTTTGTCCAAATCCATACATTCCTGCCGGTTTGAATTCTTCGGCGCCAGTTGCTACGATGATTGTTCCAACTTTTAGCACGGTTTCTGCTTTTCCTTCTTTTGAAACGGTAACTTCAAAATTACCTACGTAGCCTTTGACGTCTAGGATTTTTGTTGAAGTGAGCAGTTCTATGTTCTTGTTGGAGTTTAGGGCCTGATATATTGAGTCTAGGAATCGGGAGGCTTCTTCATTGGTCGGATAGAGTTTATTGAGATTCCTGAGCATACCACCCGCAGTTGGTTCTTTTTCGACGAGATAAATCTTGAATCCTTGATTTGCTAAACATAGGGCAGCTTCCATTCCTGAAATGCCCGCTCCGATTACCAGTGACGAGGGAGTTACGCTAACTTCTGTTTCTTCCTCGGGCGTAAGCAGTCGGGCTTTAGCCACGGCCATTCTAACAATGTCCTCAGCTTTCCTGGTCGCCCTCTTAGGCTGCTTCATATGAACCCAAGAGCAGTGTTCTCGAATATTCGCCATCTCGAAAAGATACTTGTTCAATCCAGCTTCTTCACAGGTTTCTCTGAAGAGAGGCTCATGCGTTCTTGGAGTACACGAAGCAACAACGACCCTGTTTAGGCCATATTCCCTGATTTTATCAGAGATTTTCCGAGTTCCTTCCGAAGAGCACGTATAAAGATTGCTTTCAGCATATGCAACTCCTGGGAGCGTTTTTGCATATTTCACTACTTTTTCAACGTCAACTACTCCTCCGATGTTTATGCCGCAGTTGCAGATGAAAACGCCAATTCTAGAATTTTCCTTTGCTTGAGTTCTTTTCTTGGTCATTGTTTGGCCTCCAAATAGCCGGATTTAACAAGAAATTCTGATGCTCTGGCGGCGGCGCCCTTTGCATGGGCAATTGAATCGGGAATATCTTTTGGACCTTCGCAGCAACCACACAAGAATATTCCAGGTGCTGTAGAGTCAAGAGGCAGTTGCAGTTTGTTTCGAGCCTCGAAGAAACCATATTTGTCTGTATCAACCTTGAGAATGTCTGCTAGAGCGAAATTACCTGTTGGAGGAATCAAACCGGTGCTTAAAACCACAAGGTCAGCCAAGAAAGTTTTCATCTCTCCAGTCTGAGTTTCTTCATATCTCAGCAGAAGATCCCTAGTTTTCGGATCCTCCCGTATTTCGGATGGTTTTGCCCTCACGTAGTTAACGCCCCATTCTCTTCGTGCCCTATTAGAAAATTCTCTGAAGCCCTTGCCAAAAGCTCGAATGTCAGTGTAGAATATGTTGACGTCGGATGAGGGGTCATGCTCCTTAATCAAGGTAGCCTCTTTCGTGGCATACATACAGCATACGCTTGAACAGTACGGATAGTCGCCCTTCAGGCTCCTTGAGCCAACACACTGTATGAAAGCTATTCTGTGCGCCATCCTTCTATCTGAAGGTCGAAGAAGTTTCCCGCCAGTTGGACCAGACGCAGAGAGCAGTCGCTCCAAGTCGAGAGAGTTCAATACATTTGGATATTTACCGTAGCCATATTCTTTCAAACCAGAAGGATCAAAGGGGTCAAATCCAGTAGCTAGAACAATAGCTCCGACGCTGACTTCCATGATTTCATCTTTCTGATTATGCAACAATGCTTCTGGCTTGCAAGCTTTTTGACATTCCAGGCATTCTGAACAAACTCCACAGTTTAGACATCGTTCAGCTTCCCGAAGAGCCATCTCTTCTGTGAAGCCAGTTTCAACCTCCTCGAAGTTGCCAATTCTTTTCTCAGCTTTAAGAAGCGGCATAGCTTGCCTAGCTCTTTCTTCAACGCCTTCTTTGGGTACTTCCTGTACAAGCTTTGGAGTTTCTTCCCTTCCTGCTCTGATATCATTTCCCCTCAAATAACGATCGATAGAAACAGCAGCTCTTTTGCCAGCAGATATCGCATCGACAACGGTTGCTGGTCCAGAAACCACATCTCCACCAGCAAAAAGACCAGGTATATTTGTCTCCAAAGTTTGAGGATCGCATTCAATTGTTTTCTTTTTGGTTATTTTGCTTCCTTCAGGAAGACATGAAAGGTCAGAGGCTTCACCAATCGCTGTTATTACAGTGTTCAGTTTTATGACAAAGTCAGAGCCTGGAATTGGCATTGGACACTTTCTTCCACTCTCATCAGACGGTCCTAATTTTGTCCGAGTACATTCAATTCCATTGACTCTACCGTTTTCGCCCAAAATTCTCAGCGGAGAAACCAGAAACTGAAACTTTATTCCCTCTCTCTCCGCTTCCTCGATCTCGGTCGAGAATGCAGGCATTTCATCTTTTGTTCGACGATAAATAATGCTAACTTCATCGGCTCCCAAACGTGCTGCTGTCCTCGCAGCATCTAAAGCTACGTTGCCTCCACCAATAACTGCAACGGGTCCTTTAATATCAATGTCCTTCTTGGAACCAGTGCGTTTCAAGAAATCTAAAGCGTCTATGACACCTTCTAGATTCTCACCCTCAATCCCCAGTTTCCAGCTTTCTTGTGCTCCAATTGCAACCAATACTGCCTTGTACCCAGTTTCCCATAGCTGTTCGATTGTCAAATCTTTTCCAATTGACACACCTGTTTTAACTTCAATACCTGAGCGCGTTAATCGGTCAATTTCGGCATTTAGCAGAGATTTGGGCAATCGGTATTCAGGAATACAGGTTCTCAACATGCCCCCCAGTTCGTTTTGTGACTCAAAAATTGTTACTGGATAGCCTTGTTTGAGCAGTTCATATGCAGCAACTAGACCAGTTGGACCAGAACCTACGACTGCAATCTTTTCCTCATGTTTCTTGGGAATCTGTTCAACCTGCTCTTTTCCAGTTTGTCTTGACTCCCAATCAGTCAGGAAACGCTTTAGGGCATTAATCGCTACAGGCGCATCCAGTTTGGAGCGTTCACAATTTGTTTCACAGGGATGAAAACATACGCGTCCGCAAATTATGGGCAGAGGGTTATCTCTTCTTATTAGCTCTAAAGCTTCCTTGTATTTTCCATCTCGGATTAAAGCGATGTATCCTTGAGCATTTACTCCAGCAGGACAAGCCGCGCGACATTGTGGAGTCCCTCTCTTGTCCACAACGAACACGTTGGGAACTGCTTGCGGGAAAGGTCTGTATATAGCCTTTCGTTCGCCTAGACCCATATCAAACTCTCTGGGATATGAAACCGGGCAGACTTTTGTGCAATCATTACAACCCGTGCATTTTTCGGGGTCAACAAATCTGGCTTTTTTCAATATTTTTACTTTGAAGTCGCCGGGTTTGCCCTCAACTTCTTTGACCTCGGAATAGGTAAGCAAAACGATGTTTTCTCGTCGAGCAACATCCATCATCTTTGGAGCGAGAATACAGATAGAGCAATCCATAGTCGGAAATGTTTTGTCAAGTTGAGCCATTCTTCCGCCAATGCTGGGAGTTTTTTCCACGAGAAATACTCTTAGTCCGCGATCTGCCAAGTCCAAAGAGGCTTGCATGCCAGCTACCCCCCCTCCAACCACAAGTACACTAGTGCCTTTCTCCAATTCTAGTTCCCCTCTAATTTCTTCAGAATTTCGCCGACGGGACTGAGGTTAAGATTCATTCCCAATTCCTCCGGCGATATGCCCATTGCTAAACCAAGCAATTGGGTATAGTAGAGTACTGGGAGATTCAAGTCAGGTTGTTTAGTTGTAATTTTTATTGCATTTTGCTTTGAATCAAGCATTTTCATGCAGAAGGGGCACACTGTCACTACAGCATCGAACCCTCGATCCTGAATAGCCTTTATCTTGGCGCCTGAAATAGCGAGCGCTGTCTTCCCGGTCGTAATTGCAAGACCTTGACCGCAACAATCTAGCCGCTCTGGATAATCTTCAGCTGTAGCTCCAAGGGGTGCTATAAGTTCTTCTAAATAATGCGGATTTTCCGAATCATCAAGAATTTTTAATTCGCCCGGTCTGAGAGCATGACAACCGTAATGTGTGGCTATCTTTAACCCTCTAAGCGGTTTTTTTACAACTGATCGAATTTTCTCAATGCCAACAGCATTTCGCATAACCTCTAATACGTGCCAAGATCTTGCTTCTCCTGCATATTTCAATCCCTCGGAAGACAACATCCCTTTCAAGCGCTCTCTCAAATCAGGATCTTCTTTAAGGCATTGGTTGACTTCGCGAAAAGAAAGATTGCACCCATTGCACAATGGGAAAATATCCAAATTATTCTTTTCAGCAAGAGCCAGATTTCGAGCAGATAGGTATGCCCAAGCAGGAAGACTTACGCTTTTCAGGGGGTAGCCACAACAACTGAAACCTTCAACATCCACAAGTTCAATCCCTAACTTAGGAAAAACTTTCCTTGCTGAAATTTCATAGGCGTACTGCTCCGATCCAACGGTGCATCCAGGATAAAATGCAAACCTTATTTTTCCTTCCATTTCAAAACCGCCTTCAAGGACTCTGCTATTATTTGTTGTTCGGGTTTCTTCAGATCGGGCAAACCCAAATCGGCACGATCTTTGAACTCGAATTCCCCCTTAACTGTAGTTTTGGTTGGTAGGCTCTTCCATACTTTCACTCTTATGGGGGTTTGAACCACACCGGTTTTTAGAATAGAAGCTATTAGGGCAGGATACCCTTCAGGAACGTGTTCATCAAGAGCGTAGGCCAAGTTTTGTAGAGCTTGAATGACATCTGAAGGAGCGGCATCACGAGGACATCTTTCTTTGCAAAGCAAGCATTGAGCGCAATGCCATATGACTTCTGACTCCAACAACTCTTCTATCATACCCAGTTGTGCCATGGCTAAAATTTTGCGTGGTCTAAAATCGAGATAATTTGCTGAAGGGCATCCGCTGGAGCATTTCCCGCATTGATGGCAGTACTGACTTCGCTCGTAGCCAGTTATTTTTGACAGTTTAGATTCAAGTTTGCTCATGGTTTCTTCAGCTTCCCAAATTCGAAATGGGAGTTGGGATCGTAAAGGCAAGACTGGAAAAAGCTGAACTGGCGAAGGTGACAAAACGCAATCCTAAATTATCGATTATGATAAAGGTGTTTTGTCGGCAATCTAACATAGACCACTTTCCACCTTACCTTTTGAGTTGAATTCTTGAATTGGAATTGGATTTTGAGGTAAATGGTTGAAGGAATATATAGTGTATTCGGTGTGAATTCCGGTTTTTTCACACTCAACTTTTTTGTAATTTTTGGTTTTTTGTGGGTTCAAAAAGTAAATTGACAAGCCAAATAACACCGTTATAAACTANNGCTATGTAACAGTTTAAGGAGGCTTCATCGATCATCCTTGTCAATCTTAGTCCTGAAGAAAGCAGTAACGATTCAAATGAAGGAGCAGAAAAAACTTTTTTCAAACCAGTTATTACAATTGATCTTCTGGGCTTGGCTATTCGAACAGTTTCTTTTAAAGCAAAGGAGGGTTTGGAAAGATTCTGGAGAACGGTAAATGCGTAAACCACGTCAAATGAATTTGCTTTGAGGGGTAAATTTTCCGCGTCTGCTTGAACCAAATCGACCCTTGTCATAATATTTGAGTGTTTTCTGGCTGTGATCAATTGTTTTCTGGAAAGGTCAATTCCAACAACTCTCTCTGCGTCAGCGAATATTTGATCAAGAAACAAACCAGTTCCACAACCCAAGTCTAAGACTGTTCCTTTAGGTTTCACTCTTTCTAGCGCAGTTTTGTACTTGACTTCCTGTTCCTNNACTTTGGCAGATGCTGCAACAGCGATTCAGAAGGCTTTTGCCAAAAGAAGAACACTTATCGTTGCTGGCAATTGCCGAGTCCGCTATTCGGGTAGAGCGAGTTCCAAGCTTGAGCCTGGCGAGCGCTTGCTGATTATCAAACAAGACGGAGCCCTACTCGTTCATCGCCCAGTCGGGTACGAACCGGTCAACTGGCAGCCGTCGGGTAGCATTTTCCACGCCGAAATAAGAAAAGATGTTCTCGAGATTCATGGTGTCCGGCAGAAACCGCGGGAAAGTGTGACCGTTGTTTTCGAGGAGGTTTTGATGGTTTCAGCATTAAGCCTTGAAGATTCGGGCGAATTTCTGCTTTACGCTAGCGAACAAGACATGCATAGGGCTGTGTTGCTTAAGCCATCGCTCTTGGAGGAAGGATTCAAGCCAATTAGTTACGAGAAGCACGTTGAACCCGGATTTGTGGACATCTATGGAGAAGACAATGATGGGAAACTGGTGGTGGTGGAAGTCAAACGAAAAACAGCGGGAAAAGAAGCCGCGCTCCAGTTGGCCCGATATATTGACGCGGTCAAAAATAAGGCTAACCGGGAACTGCGAGGAGTGTTGGCGGCTCCAGGTCTGGGCAAAGGCGTGCAACGACTACTGGTTACTTTGGGTTTGGAGTTTAGGTTGTTGGATCCAAAGAAATGCGCAGCTGTGTTGAAACGGGCGGAAACGGCAAAGCTTGAAGCTTTCTTCACTGACCAGTAACGCAATATGCCGTTGCTACAAGTGAACTATGAGAACCTTCTTGGGTCGGTGTCTATGTCAACGATTGCTGGTTTGCTTGAAGACAAGGCATTTTCAACTGCAGCCTCAAGTTCTCCCGGGTCCGTGACTTTTACGCCCATTCCCCCTGAGTGGTCAGCGAAATCGGCGAAATTATAATCATATAGCTCGGTCTGCCAGCTCTGGTAGCCTTCGATCTTTTGCTCCTGCATTATCATGCCTAGGCTTTTGTTGTTCATTACGAAAATTTTGACTGGCAAAGCGTATTTTAGCGCAGTGATGAAATCGACCATAACCATGGTGAAGCCGCCGTCTCCTGTGATGCATACACTTTGCCTATCAGGATACGTGAGGGCAGCGACCAATGCACCTGGCAATCCGAAGCCCATTGAACCGAGGAGTCCGCTCATAACCATTTTCTGAGTTTTCTTCATTTGGAAGTTCCTTCCGAACCACCAGCAATTTTCACCCACATCTAGCGATATTACCGCGTTTGCTGCAATTTTCCCGTTCAGTATTTTCATTATGTATGGTGGACGAATAGGTTTGGCTGTTGAATCAGCCTCACGCTCTAATTGTGCATTCCACGCTTGTTTTAACCGTGCTATTTCAACCAAGTATTCAGCGTTCTGTTTTTCTTTCACTTTTTCTGTTAGCCGAGGAATCAGCACGGCACTGTTTCCAAGCAAGCCAACTTCAGCCGGATATTTCTTCGCTATCATTTTCATGTTGATGTCAATTTGAACATATTTCTTCTGGGGAAGCTTGGTCAAGTCGCTGAAGGAGGAGCCGATGACCACGAGCAAGTCAGATTCCCGTACGAGTTCAGTGCTAGCTGTAGAACCAAGCCCCCCGTGGCAACCTGTGCAAAGCGGTTGGGCCTCGTCGACAACACCCTTTGCCCTGAGCGTGGTGACGATGGGAGCACTGATTTTTTCTGCCAGTTTAAGGAGTTTGGTTCCTTGTCCTCGGGCGCCAAAGCCTGCAATTATCACGGGGCGCTCTGCCGCATCTATTGTTCTTGCGGCTTTCTCTATGAGGGTGTGTTCCGTGGCGAAGGCGAGATTGGGCATTCTTCCCTCAAACGGCTGAATTTGCGCGGTGTATGGAAGCTTCTGCACATCATTGGGCAACCCGATGTTGCTTACGCCTCGGTCAAGTAGTGCATGTTTAATTGCGAGCGTTGCCAGCATGGTTGTTTGTTCTTCAGACATTAAGATTTTGTTAAAAACGCTTATGGGTTCAAAGTAACTGTGTTGGTCAATCTCTTGAATAGAACCTGGTCCGATGAATTGACGTGACACCATGCCTGAGAGCACAAGAACAGGTGAATGGTCCAAGCTCGCATCATAGAGTCCAGTGGCGAGATTGGTTGTACCAGGTCCTGAAACCGTCAAGCAGGCAGCTATATT
>DUHG01000096.1 GCA_013330975.1 Candidatus Bathyarchaeota archaeon | reverse complement strand
TTGTTGCTAAATCGGAATACCTGCTTTCTGCCTGGAAGTGTGTTCTTCCCTTCACTCAACTTCATTACGGGCAAGAAGAAGTCTTTGGCATCAAGTATTTCGCTCAGTTTGTAGATCACATCGATATATGGCTTATCGGCTGAAGTCCCCATTTTGGTTCCAACCCCGAAGGAATCAATCTTTGCGCCCTTAGCCAACAATTCGGCTATTCGGTACTCGTCAAGGTCACCGCTGGCGAAGATTCTCACATATCCTAGACCTTTTTTATCTAGAAAAGCCCTTACTTTCTGACTAGTTCCAGCTATATCTCCACTATCTAGTCTCACTCCGCGAAGTTTGTGGTCTCTATTTTCAAGTTCCTTTGCGATCACCGTTGCTTTCTCTGCTCCTGCGATATCATTGTAGGTGTCTACAAGCAAGGTTGATTTGTCTGGAAACGTTCTAGTAAAAGCTCGGAAGGCATCGATTTCTTTCTCGAAGGACATCACGAAGCTGTGCGCCATTGTTCCGAAAATGGGAATGCCGTGTTCATATCCAGCCAGAACATTTGATGTTCCCTGGCACCCTGCGATGTAGCTAGATCTAGCTACTTTCATTCCTGCATCTATCCCATGTTCTCTGCGCAGTCCGAATTCAATTACTGATCTTCCTGCTGCGGCATGAACGACTCGGGATGCTTTTGTCGCTATCATAGTCTGAAGGTTAATTGTGTTTAGCAGAAAGGTCTCTATGAGCTGGGCTTCAATTATTGGAGCGGTCACGCGAATTAGGGGTTCACAAGGAAATGCTACTGTGCCTTCAGGCATTGCCCAGACGTCGCCGCTGAATCTGAAATCCTTGAGATAATTCAGAAAATTGTTGTTGAAGCCCTGTTTCTCTAGGTATGCCAAGTGTGTATCGGTAAATTTTGCGCTTTCGAGGAAGCAGAGGACTTGTTCGAGACCGGCGAAGAGAAGGTATCCTCTGTTTTCAGGTAATCTTCTCACAAACAGGTCAAAGGTTGCAGGTCTAAACTGGTTGTTGTCGAAGTAGCTGGCACACATCGTCAGCTCGTAGAGATCAGTAAACATGCTCATGTTTTCTTCTTTGAGAAAATCCAGATAAGGGCACATGGGGTATACTGCTATTTAGTGGAAATTTATTCCTTTCCCAGAGCTGGTTCACCTCGGAAAAGTTGAATAGAGGGCTTTTTTAGTAAAAGTNNTATTAGCTGAAAACAGACGATGTGACCAAATTGCTCTCTTGAAACTCTTATATACGTCAATGACAATGCTAAGAATGAGTTTCATGGCTGAAGTTTGTCCAACATGCGGGCTTCCAAAGGACTTATGCGTTTGTGGAGAAATAGAAAAAGAGCAGCAACGTATTCGNNTACTGTGCTTGTGGAGGAACGGCAAAAAACGGGCAGATTATGCTGCAAGGCGATCATAGGGATAGAGTCCGCGAATACCTTGTCAAGACAGGATACCCTGAAGAGAACATAGAACTCCAATAACAATTGCTGCTATGAGGCTAAGNNATGGAGCTTGAAAAAATAGAAGAAGAAAAGGGAAGCGTTTAGTCAGGTAGTTCCAGGTTCAACTGCTTCTTGAGTGTTTTGTAGCGATTTCTCACAGTTACCTCAGTGACGCCTGCGGCCTCGGCGATATCTTTCTGAGTCTTCTTTTCGTCGTTTTGCAGGCACGCTATGTATAATGCTGCCGCAGCCAAACCCATCGGGTCTTTTCCTGCTGCAGCTCTCCTGCGTCTCGCGTCTCTCAGTATTTGAATAGCCAGTCCTTGAGTCTTGCCTGAGATTCCGGTGCGCTCAGCAATCTTTGAAACGTATGTCAATGGGTCAGCGATTGGCATGTGTACCTCTAGTTCGCGAAGCAACAGTCTATAGCAGCGGGCAACATCTTTCTTGTCGACCAGGCTAGCTTCTGCGATTTCGCGCAGGGTGCGTGGGGTCCCGCTTCCGCGGCAAGCGGCATATAAAGCTGCAGCTGCTATCGCTGCGATCGATCTACCGCGTACCAGACCTTTGTCCAATGCTTTGCGGTAAACAACGGCTGCTTTTTCTTTGATTGGAGGAGGAATGTAGACTTTGTCTGAGAGGCGATCGAGTTCCGCCATTGCCTGAGCGAGGTTTCTATCTATTGATGAGTGCACTCTCGAGCGAATCTGCCACTTTCTCAGGCGCCACATCTGAAGCCTAGTTGACAGAGGAAGTTTCCTTCCAAAAGCGTCACGATCTACTTGGCTTATGGCTGTGGATAGACCTTTATCGTGCACGCTGTACGAGGTGGGCACCCCAACGCGGCTTCTTGACGCTTTCTCTTCTTGAGTGAAGGCGCGCCATTCTGGACCTTTNNTCCATCATTTGCTCGTAGAGAACGAGACCACAGTCGCCGCATACGGTTTCTCCCGTGTCGTAATCATGAACCAGGTTGTCGCTGCCGCATTCTGGGCACTTGTCGACTAAACGCTGATGGGTGCGTGATGCATTCTTGCTCAATCTGTATTACTCCTTTTTTGTGCGTGAGAACCGTCATAACGTCGTCGCTTTCATGGAAATCCGAAAACAAGACATTCGGCTCGCGCAGTCTAAGCCCTTCAGCATTTCTGATATATAAGCTTTATGGTCTAAATAACGGGGTTTTAAAAATTGTTTCTTGATACTTGAACACCAGAGCGCCTATGTCCATTGTGATGACTGACGCAATGTGTTTTCCAAGCTGAACTCCACCAAACCAATCAGGAGTGACCGTTACTAATGAAGAAGCAGATATTCAAAATAGACATAGAATTGCCAGCTCACAATTAGTCTTCTGAAGACTTGAAATTTGTGAGAACGCTTATTAGAACGTGGAAAGTTTAACGACGAACAAGAAAGCTGACCAAATGTGCTATGCGGGATGCTTTGTTGAAGCCCGGTGGTGTAGTGGCCAAGCATAGCGGGCTTTGGACCCGCCGACGAGAGTTCGAATCTCTCCCGGGCTACTTCTGCCGGAAGAATATTCAAACTTCGCCCTGTTCGGTTTTTCTAGATTTGCTGTGAAAGTAAAAGAGGTAGGCAATGCGGCTAATCAGAGAAAGAGAGGTCACGAACACGATGCACAAAGTAATCAAGCCGTAAAATTGACTTCCGGAAAACAGCAGAGTCAAACCCACGGCTCCAAAAAGGAGGCTTCCGTAGTATTTTCCAACCGGGTCAAAGAGCGACTTAAGGAATACGCTTGTCAGAAGGAACTGCAAGAAGACAAGCCCGATTAAGACTAGGAGCCACGCAGGGTAGAAGCCATGGTTTATGAAAACAAAAAACATGCCCGAAATGAAGATGTAGTCAACAATGGCGTCAAAATAAACGCCCTGGGTTGATTGAACATTGAGTCTTCGTGCAACGTAGCCATCTAAGAGGTCGGTGCTTATGGCAAAAAGAAAGAGAAGAGATGTCGCAATTGAATTCTCAATACTAAACGTGTATGCGAGAAATGGGAGAACTGCTAGCCTAAGTGCGGTTAGGGTCCAAGCTATACTGCTTTTGACAAGGATTCTCAAGGCAGTATTTCTTTTCCAGCTTGTTCAGCAAGATCTATAGCGCTCGCATCTCCCTCGTTCGGAGCCAAGCCAAAGAGCACAAGAGTCTTCTTGACCGAGCCGTTTGATTCCAATACAGCTTGCTCCATTGTTAGAGCACTGTTAGCAGGAGCACCAGCAGCCGTTAGCAATACAACCGTGTCAATCTTGTTGAGATCTCCAGTTCTATCCAAAAACCGTCCTATCGTCGGTGTCACAGAGAATCCATAAACAGGCGATCCTAGCACCAGAAGATTATATCCTGATAGATCATTCGGCGCCTCAGAGCTCGGTGTAGTTATCTCAACACGCCAACCATTCGAAACAAGACCCCCTGCAAAGGCATAAGCAACGTCTTTCATCAGAGAAGTTATGCCCGGATGATAGATCACAAGTGCAGTTGCAGACCCCCCAGGATTTAAGATGGCAATTTCGCTTGAAACATCGCTGTTCATTTTGAATCCGACATAGGCCAGAGTGATTGCGCCGGTTATCAAGAAAACAAGAAATATCGTGAGCACGATTTTCTTCCATTTCTTATGCGGCCAGAATCTCAAGTTGAAGCACCACTGGATTCTAAGCAATCATTTTTTTGCTTATAAAGGCTTTCAATAGTCTAGTCTATTATTCCAGCTTAAGCCTAGCAGAATTTTTCGCGAATTGTAGCAAGATATCGCTGAATTTTGCGATTATCGGCTAACCTTAATATGTTTAGACTAAACTTCTTGAGCAAGGTGCAGCGAACAGTGTCCGGAGAAAAACACAATGGATGGCCATATCCAAAAATTGAACATTGGCCACCGATGACCTACAGAAACCGAGCAAGCCCAACAAAAGAAGAACTATCTTCTTTCAATGCCTTTCTGAAGACGGAAAACCAGACTCAGGATTACAAGGAACTGCAACCTTGGATTCCCTTCTGTGATGGCAGATGCACCTTCTGCTATTTCCCAGTAAGCTGCGAAAAAAACAATATCAATGCCTATCTCACCGCCATGAAAAAAGCTCTGTCCCTCTACGCAGGAACAAAATATGTTAAATCGTGCACTTTCAACGAACTGTACGTGGGAGGGGGTAGTCCAACAGTTCTCTCGAATGAGCAAATAGCAGACATGCTGCAACATTGCCGAAGAAATTTCAACTTGAGCCGAGATCATTCAACAAAGTTTACTGCCTGCACCACGAGTCTATTTGACGAAAAGATCAGCTTCTTGGCCTCACTGAGAGTAAATCAACTAGATATAGGTGTACAAACGTTCAATGATTCCTTCAGGAAAATTCTGAAACTCCAAGACAGCGGTTCTGAAGCAAAAGCGAAAGTCAAAGCTGCAAGAAAGTGCGGGTTGCGAGCAAGCATTGATATGCTCTATAATTTGCCGGGACAGTCAATTAAACAGTGGGAANNGATTTGAAAACTGTGCTTGAGCTCGAAGTTGAAAGCGTCGATTGCTACCCACTTGATCTTTATCCCGAGACCACGTTGGCAAAACAAATCGCCGCAGGAGAGTTACCTCCTGCTAACGATGACGCCACAGAGTTGGAGATGTACTTACAAACCTCCAGAATTCTTGGGAAAAATGGGTATACTCCTACTTGCCACAACCGTTTTTCAAGAATAGATGAGGACCTGATGGATCCATCTTCAGCCGTGGTGGGAACTGGCGCAGGCTTCTTCATGGGGCACGTAGGTCGATTCCTCTATTCTGACATAGAGAATATTCAGGAGTATATTTCTGCGGTTGGCAGTGGAGCATTCCCAATTGCCAGACTCGCCACGCTAACACCAGACGCGGAAATGCAGAATGCAATGATGAGGATCTACGTACGCGTTCCGGTGAACCGCGACAACTTCAAGACAAAGTTTGGGAAGTATCCTGAAGAAGCATTTCCCGAAGCAATGAATAGATTGCAGCGAAAACAGCTAGTGGAAATCAGAGATAACCAGATACAGTTGACTGAAAAGGGTGACCCATGGCGATTCAACATTGCATGGGAGTTTTTCAGGGAAACCACCCAATAGCCTCTTCAAGACGTTGGCTAAACCTACGATGATTTAGCCTGACCTTTGTCTGCAACTTCCCAGTTCGCCGCAACCTGCATTTGATTTGCTGTCTTTTTGCATTTGAACCCATGCTTCGGAATAGCATATGATAATTCAAAGCGACGATCAAGAGCAATACGGGGATTTAGAGAAGGGTTCGTTTCAAAACTTGAAAAACAAAAAGGGGGAGTGGGTTGTTGTTTCTCGGTTGGGTTTAGTGTTTCTTTCTGATGGATAGCAGAATCAGTGCGCCAACTATTGCTATTGCAGCTATAGTTGCTGCGATTCCAGCCAGTACGTATGTGTCAGTATTAGATGGGGGTTGCCCAGGTGTTTCTGGTGGAGGAACTAGTTCGTCAACCGTGAAAGCGGTTTCTGCATAGGAAGACCAGTAAGACTTGGAGCCGCCGAATGTGGCGACAACGGTGTAATGTCCAGGTATGTCAGGCGTCCAGGAGAGGCTGTAGAATCCTGATGTGTCGCTAGTTGCCTTGCCGATTTCTCTGGAGTTGAGGTTCGCATCTACTACGCTGATGGTAACTTCAGTTCCTTTGCAGCTCACTGGAGCTGGGAATTGCATGTATACGTGTCGCATCCAGTCATCCATGTATTCGTCAGTAATAGCTGCCACTCCATTCGGGAAGCGTAGTTTGATGTCTGCGTTTTCAGTGCCAGGTGATACGTCCATCACAGTGCCTTTTATCGTGACAGATGTGCCAAAGGGTACACCTGCGTCTGGCGCGGTAACGGTGGTTTTTGTTGGTCCTTTGCCCAGAGCGACAACTTGGTTATCGTATGAGCTAAACGCTGCGATTATGCTGTCGCCGATAGCTGGTTGTCCGCCCCAGCGAGTGCCAAGCCTAAGACCGTCCGTTCTCCAAACTACTTCGCCAGTTTCAGCGTCAAGGCATACAGCTGGTGCGCCACGAGGCACAGGAGTATTTGCCGAGTGTTCTTGGTGGAACAGGTAGATTTTACCGTCAACTATGAAGTTGATCGGTGCTGGCCAGTTGGAGCTGAATAGCTGTTCAGTGTAGGGGTCAGTGATGTTGTATCTCCACAAGTGTTCTCCAGTCTTGACGTTGTACGCATTCACGACTCCAGACATGCCCGCGGTGTAGAGTTTGCCGTATTTGATTACAGCTGCTCCCCATGGATTCATGTATAGGCTCGTGAACACGCTCAGGTATGGCTCTGCTGGAGACGTCGGTCCCCAAATTTGTTCTCCTGTGTCAAGACTGAAGCCATAGTGAGTTCTTAGTTCTTTCACTGAAACCACGAACACGCCATCTTCTAGGCTTGCAGGTTCAGATCCTGGAATGTCCACATGCACGTCAGCCATCGGTAGCGTCCAACTTCTGTTGAATAGAAGTCGCCCTTCCTGTCCTGGCTTGATGCTAACTGCCCAGAACACGGGGTTGGGTTGTGCGGCTCCGCCGGCCCAGTTTGTGTTGCTGCCCAGTATTCTGTCGTTACCTACGACTGTCTGTATGTTGCTTGATGGTCCACCTGTTGGTAAGCCCATGGGTATTGTTACGTTCCATTGTATTCCTTTTGATGCGTTGAAGGTTAGACCGTGAGGTCTCCAGCGACCTGAGTAGTAGTCTGCCAGAGGCGCGTCTGAGGGACGAGACAGGTAGTAATCCATGTAAGTTCTGTATACAGTGGCAGTTGAATTCCACATTGTCATCCAACCTCTGTTGTTGTCCATCGTGTAGACGAGAATTTCACCGTTGGGACCAACTGTTCTGGAGCCTGAGGGCACGCCAGTAATTGTGTATTCCCATCGTCCGGTGAATGGGTCATAAGCATTCCAAGTAGATCCAACGGTAGTCCACAAGTATGAGAATGCACCGTACATGTTCATCGTCTTCCAGTACATAATTTGACCAAAAGCTTGTCTTTCGTTGTTGCCAAGAACCCTGTTCCACAGTTCTTTGCCTGTGTGAAGATCTATGGCTACAGTTTTCTGCTCCACTTCATAGCCTGTGCCGCCGAATGCCGGCATAGCACTTTGCGCTGCATGCTGTGTGTAGAATAGGATTCCATTCATAATTACTGGATTGCTAAACTTGCCTTCGTACGCATCACCGTGCTCGTAGCTTATCATGTCCATGTTTGTAACATCTAAATCTACGCCACCAACTAGACCGCCTTCTGCATACGGTCTTGTCCATAAGATGTGACCGGTCTCGGGCGCGTCATCGTTAGCGGGCGGCAGTCGGTTATCATACCCTCGCACACCGAGCCAGTTGCCAGCAATTGGATCCCATTCTCTGAACTCCGCGTTTATCGGGCGAGTCCAGAAGAACGAGGGCAATGGTACACCTGGATAGTATTCTCGAGGTTCCTGCGTAACAATAAGGTCTACCCAATCACTGTAGCTTTCTTTCATTGTCGTGTTTGCAAGTGTGCCAGCGGCCGTATATTCTATTTTCTGCTGTGGGAAGTGTGTCCGCATTTGGTATGTGCCAGCCACTGTCGGTACATACTTTATGCCTGTCATTCCAGTCGTGTCAGTTGTAACCGGTCCAAGAGTTTGAGAACTTCCATCTGGAAGCTTTAGTTCAACTCTAACATTATACCAACCTGGTTGTGGCCATGCTGTAGCGTGAGTTATGCCGGTCAAGATCAGAGTTTCCTGACCTACACCAACAGGATCAGGTAAGGCGCTTACAATGGCGAAAGTGTTTTTGCTTACTCCTTCCTGAGAATAGACTAGTGGCAGTATCGACAAAGAGATCGTTAGTGTTAGCAACATTGCAATCGCTATAGCTGTTTTGTTTTTTGCCATTCTCTTTTTCTCCTAAATTTTAGTACACATAAGTGTACTAGGAAAGCTCACGTTCAGTAAAATATAAGCATTGTTCTCCTTCAACGCTTGCACGACTCGCACCTAGAAGAACAAAAATCAGATCCTGTTCTCAGCTAAACTCCAAATGACAAGCAACCCACAGACATAATTATTTAACGCCAAAACTCGTTGCTTAAACAACAAGAGATAAGGCAATTGTAGGCATGACTGTCTTTCTCGTTTCTTGGAATACAAACAACTATCTAGTTGAAGAGAGCAAGCGCCTATACGAGGACACAGGAACCTTCGACTGCAGCGAAAAAGAAGACCTTGCGGAAATCAAACTGCACGTTAAAGAGCTGGGCAACGCGTATTACGTTCAACCCTTCCTTTGTCCATGAAACACCACTGAGATTGTGGACAGTAATGCAAAAGCAGTTTTGAGTAGATGACACGGAAAACTCTGCACTATTTCTTTCTACGAGAGACTTTAGACTTGCTCTTTCTTTCAGAACTAGATTTGTGTTTCTTCAAAGTGAGTGCTGTCAAGGCAATTCCAACGACAGCCACAATTCCTATGACATAAAGCCACTGAAAAGGAAAAGAACCAGTCTGGCTTTGATCATCAGGATTCGATGGAGAAGATGAGTTTGTGGGTTCCGTATCAGAAGGCAAAGGTGCAGTTCCTGTGAGAATTGGGGACTCAGCCTGGATGAGAAGTGCATAGCTTGAGATTCTGAGACTTGATGGAACTTCTGTCTGATTCATATCGAATGCACCAACTTTGAATGATGCAGTCCCAGAAGGGCTCAGCGAGGTTGGCGTTAGAGGATTAGTATATCCCGTAGCGACAACAGTGCCTGACGCATTGTAGAAGGCTGCAATTACTCTAATGTTCTTGGCTGTTTGTGTGCCTGTATTCTGAACCACACCGTTTACCCAGTAGACACCTTTGTCAGTTGCTGATGACCCGATTGCGGCTGAGCTAATCGTTATTGTCAAGTCGGGATACTGGTAGCTACTAGTTGCTTCAGCCTGAAGTACAGTGAAATCGACGTGATCGATGCCTGAATATATCCAGGTCTCGCCAGTATCATCGTTGGTCGGGGAAAACTCCATGTAGAAAACGGCCTTTTGCTGTGGAACCAAGTATCTCACATACGCAGTAGTATACGAGTTTGCCTGCGCTATTCCATCTATCGTGTAGACAGTTCCTCCTACAACTATCCTGTCGATGGTAGCCGAGCCAATATTCTGAATCTCTCCAACAACTACAAAATATCCTAACGAATCTATATACCAACTATGACTGAGAACCTTAATGTTTTCGGATTGACTGAAAACGTTTGGAACAAAGTTGAAGGCTATAGAAAGAACTGCAATGAGAATGAATAGATGAATTGTTCTCTTTCGCATCGATTCGTCATTGCTCCTTTAACGAGTCAAACACTCCCAAAACAATGCCGGCCTATAAAACAGTTTTTCATAATCCAATTTCATGAATGATCAAAGAGATTTTTCCTGAAGATGGAAACCGCGAAATCCAAGGGCTCAGGAAACTAAAAGTTCAAGCCAGATGACTGCTAAGTACTAAATCAAAAAAACAGAAAAGAGAAAATATATTGAGACACTAGCCAACCCTAGAACAACGGGGGCACGCGTCTTTGGTCTTCCTCGGCTATAGGAAGCGCCTGCTTGAGTTCCCTGAAGCTTTTAATCACAGTCAAACCGCGTTGAGTGACCGCATACACAATCCGGTTCTTCTTGACATTGCGCTCTTCAACTAGTCCCTGTTTCAGCAGAAAATCCAGGTATTCACTGAGGGCAGAGCAGTTAACGTTGGCTTTGTACATAATGTGCGTCAGCTTCAATGGTCCGCGTTGAGCCAGCACTGAAAGTATGTCAACGTACATTTCAAGTTTGGATCGTCTCAAACTCAACACTCTCTGTCAATTCGGTTATGCATTGCATGCTAAGGTTTGCCCTGTTAAGCACTGAGAGCCGGTTTTCAAAAGCTGTGACAATGTCATCAAGCAGCACATCCTGCAAATCGGGAGAGAGCATCTGAATTTTGTCGCCGAACACCTTCGCCATCTCAAGCTTCAGTTCCTTTCTTTTCTTCGCGCTTGTTTGATAGTTCATATACTTCTCATCTGAAAGTTAGCTAAACACCTGATATACTTAACTAACTTACGACCCTAAAATCTGAATTCAGAATCCACATTGATGAAAAATCTAACTCCAAGAAGAAAAGAAGAAACCGCTGGCCCAAAAAGGTTTTTGACTGAAATCAAAGAGAAGTCAAGAAGCTTCTTGCTTGAACAGCAACGGCAGTCCAACCAAGGGGATCGACAGAAGCCACAAGTCCAAGTTGTGTCCCAAGAACCAAGCAAACCAATCACTCCAAGGAGTATTGAAAAGGACCCAAGACAAATAGTTCCAGAGAAAATACAATCCCAGAGCCACAATAATGACACCCACGACTTTAAGGTTAAGTTTCTCCCAGATCTCAACTCCACTGGATTTTCTCGCGAAATTCGCTGCAAACACCAGCAGTATAAATAGACCGATTGTCGTCAGACCGAAACTAATCATGTTTTCCGGATAAGAGAGTAAGTACTCCGTTCCCTTCGCAAGTACAGTGTAGATCCACATTCCCATGTTATTGAGCCACAATACCAATATGAAAACCAAGCCTGCAGACAAAGCTAACTTAATCACATCGTTCTTTGGCTTGATAGGATTCAACGCAGAAGCCAATTTAAGCAAAGAATAAGGCATAGCTATTGCCGCAACAAAGCAGGGTATGCCGATCGAAATTAATGAACCTAAGGCAAATGTGCCAAAGAATCCAGTCAAAACGGGCAGAACACCCATCACTCCTGAAACAACAAGTGGGACCCAATAGATTGTCTCCGCAATCAGAATCCACCTCAAAATCCTAATAGTGGTTGATTGAGACAACCCTTTCTGGGCAAAGCAAAAGAGCATTGCACCGAAAGCGAGGGTACTGGCAGCTAACCTAAAGACGAGACCGAAAGTGGCCGTGATATCGCTTATGTAGATCCAGAATGAGCTCGAACCATTTAGGTACTCCCATTCGCCCCACCAAGATAGAGTGAACATTGCATGAAAAGTAAACAGGAAATAGGCCAAGGTAACAATGAACAGACCTATTTTGAAGGGAGAATAGAACCGGGACTCAGTCATGACATCGACCAGCATCGTCTGAGAACCAAATCCGTGGTCGCATTTATATTATATTTGCGGTTTTCCGGAATCAATGCCCAACCCAAAGAACAGCGTATTTAGAGAACGGCGCCAAAAGCGGTTAGTCTTAAATACAATTCATCGTTAATGTTAACCCAAGGAAAAGCAGAGGAGACTACAAGTGAGACTCAGTGACATACAAACAGCAAAGTTTTTGTTTGCTGTTCAAGGGTTGGGCGCTGTCTTTGTGATCATTTTCCTAGCGGCTTATTTGGGGGGGCTTCCAAGCACCAATGTACTTCATTCAGAACCCATTTTCAGGATTCCACTCTCGATATTTGGAGTCGCTTTCTTGGCGCTAACCATTGTGGCCATAGGTCTAGCAGCCCTCTCAGAAAAAGCCTAGATAGATGGGCTAAAGCGAACATAACGCCTTAAATAAGGACGACAAAACGCAACTGTAAACCAAAGTATAAATAACAAAATGAATTTGGCACTAGCAATCAGGCAGATGACATGAGCGTCCAACAAAACTCACCACCTACAATCCCCAAACGCATTGAAAGACTTCACGAATTGTCCAACAATTTGTGGTGGAGTTGGGATGAAGATGGAAGACAGGTTTTTCGCTCCCTTGATTACGAATTATGGAGAAACAGTGGTCAAAACCCAGTCAAACAACTGGCTGAAATTAGTCGCGACAGGATTGAAGCCGCTGCTGCGGACCCAGCATTTCTCGAACTATATGACTCCGCAATAGCGAAGTTTGATAGTTACATGTTGAGCAAAGGGACATGGTGCGATCAGAGACATCCTGAGAAGTTTGAAGGAAAAATAGCTTATTTCTCGGCCGAATATGCAATACACAATTCTCTCCCGATATATGCAGGGGGACTTGGAGTTCTAGCTGGAGACATCTGTAAGGAAGCTTCTGACATAGGATTACCTTTGGTTTCAATGGGCTTCATGTACCCTCAAGGCTATTTTAAACAACGCATATCCGCACAAGGAGAACAGCAAGAAGTCTATACACAACTAGACTTTGGGGAAGCGCCAATCTCCCCTTGTGCTTGGCCAGAAGCATGCGGTCCACTAGTACCAGTTCAACTGGCTGAACGCCAGCTTTATGTTCAAGTCTGGCTTGTTCACATCGGTAGAGTCGATCTTTACCTGCTAGATACAAATGTGCCCGAAAACAAGCCAGAGGACAGAACCCTTTCAGCTCGCTTGTACACTGCTGACCCAGAAGAACGGATCAGCCAATTGATCACCCTGGGGATAGGTGGAGTTCGCGCTCTGCGTGAGCTCCGAATAAACCCAACAGTGTGGCACGCAAACGAAGATCACACAGCTTTTATGATACTGGAACGACTGCGGGAAGAACGCAAGAAAGGTTTACCTCTAGATTCAGCTATAGAAAACGTCCGAAGAAGCACGATTTTCACAACTCACACTCCAGTTCAGGCAGGTCACCACATATTCCCTCATTCATTAATGGATCGCTACTTGCACAGTTTCTGGGAATCGGCAAATATAGACAGAGACATCTTCCTAAAACTCGGTCAATACGAAGGCATGGAACCAGACAAGTTCAGCCTAACAGCATTTGCATTGAGACTCTCTATACAATCGAATGCGGTTAGTAGACTTCACGGAGGAGTAGCCAGAAAGATGTGGCAAATGATATGGCCATCACAAGAAGAAAATCCTATCTCGTACATTACCAACGGCGTTCACCTTCCTAGTTGGCAAGCACCTGAAATCGCAGATCTTTGCGAAAAACAAATGGGAAAAGATTGGAGACAAAGACAGACTGAAAGCGAATTTTGGAATTGTGTGGTTTCCATTCCGGATGAACAGTTCTGGGAGCTACGTCAAAAAATGAAGAATAGGTTATTGCTGGCAATACAGGACAGAGCGCAAAAGCGATGGATGGAAAACTCGGTCACGACTCAACAAGTCTTAGCGATGGGGTCCCTGCTTGATCCCTATGCTCTGACGATAGCCTTCAGCAGGAGGTTCACTGAATACAAACGACCTTACCTAATTCTGTCAAATCCTGAAAGGCTCAAGAAGATAGTAACCAACCCACTGAGACCAGTTCAAATAATATTCGCAGGGAAATCGCATCCAGCTGATTACCAGTCAAAACAACTTCTGAAACACGTATACCAACTTGCCATGGATCGCGGTTTCCAGGGTAGAATCGCGTTCTTGGAGGATTATGACATGCTTCTTGCCCGTGAATTGGTGCGCGGAGCTGATGTTTGGCTGAACAACCCACGGAGACTTCAAGAAGCATGCGGAACCAGCGGTATGAAAGCTTCAATGAACGGCGTAATCAACCTGAGCGTTCGTGATGGTTGGTGGGATGAAGCATACAACGGATACAATGGGTGGGCAATTGACAGCTTTCAAGGGGGCAGCACAGCGGAAGAGGACAAAAGTGACGCTGAATCACTGTACCATCTGCTCGAAAATAGGATAATCCCCCTCTACTACACCCGTGACCGCAAAGGCATACCACATCAGTGGATCAAGATTGCCAAAGAAGCAATAAGAACGATAAGTCCAACATACAACGCCTGCCGAATGATGAGAGAATACACCGAACGAATGTACAAACCCGCTGCAGATGCTTCGCGCAGTAACAATTAAATATCATTCGAGTTAGAGAAAAGAAGGGGTACTGTGTCACCAGAAATGAACCTATCCCAACTGTATTTTGAAATGCCAGATGTCATGATAGTTGCAATCAATAGTGAAGAAGCAGTAATCCAAATTAACAAAAAAGGCGCCAAAATCCTCGGACACCCTCAGAATAAGATTGTTGGAAGAAACTGGTTTGACAATTTTATTCCGGGGAGGATGCGAGAAATCGTCAGGATCAAATTTCATCAGATGCTAAAAGGAACTATTTCGCTTGAACGCTACGACAATCCTATTCTGACAAGGGAAGGAACAGAACGGATTATGTCTTGGCATAATATTCTGCTTAAAGACGAAAGAGGCATTATTACTGGAACATTAAGCTCTGGCTCGGATATTACCGATTTGAAGCTGGCCGAAAAAGCGATCAAAGAAAGTGAAGAACGTTTTCGTACAACAATTGAAAACATGATTGAAGGCTGTCAAATCATAGACTACGGCTGGCGATATTTGTACGTCAATGAAACTGTAGCAAAGCAAGGTCGCCACTCAAAGAAAGAACTGATCGGTCATACAATGATGGAAATGTACCCAGGTATTGAGAACACCGAAATGTTCTCTTACCTTAGAGACTGCATGATAAAACGCGTTTCACATGAAATGGAAAATGAATTCATCTTCGCCGATGGTTCAAAAGGATGGTTCGAACTTCGCATCGAACCCGTACCTGAAGGCATTCTAATTCTTTCAATGGATATCACCAGAAGAAAAGAAATTGAGATAGAACTGAGCATTTACAGACAACGCCTTGAGGAAGTCATTGCCGAACGCACAGCAGAATGCGCGCAGATTAACAAGAAACTAACTGAGGAAGTTGAAAAACACCGCAAAACCGAAGAAAACATGATTCTGCGAGCAGCAATCTTGGACAATGCCAAAGAGTCTATCTTCCTCGTAAATGCAAAGGGTGATTTTGTCTACGCCAACAAAGCCGCCTCGGGAATTTATGGCTATAGCCATGGAGAACTCCTCAACATGAATTTTCGTCAACTAGTGCAGCCTCAAGAGAGTCACCTGATTGAACCCCGTCTGATAGAGACAATTAGGAAGGGGCCAATAGATATGGAAACAACTCACGTACGAAAAGACGGGGGAAAAATCAAAGTTGAGGTTCGACTCACCCCAATAAAGACAAAGCATGGGCAGTTTATAGTCAGCGTAATGCGCGAAATCGCAGGAAAACCAAACAAAAAAGCATGAAGCCCAGGCTAGAAATCTAAATAGACCCTGCCTAGGCTAGCAGAATCTCCTCGAGAGGCGAAGTCACTCGGCAAGTCTGAACGCCATCAAATCCAAAGCGATTCGTCTTGCGTCCTGAAGAAGCTTGACTTTTGACTGCCCCTTCTCCCTTGTTTCTGTCCATTCAACTCCGATCTCAGTTATTGGGAAGCCCTTTTTTCTGCACCGCAATATCAGTTCAGTATCAAAGAAGAAACCATCAGATTTTGTGTCAAGCATAACCCTTGCAGCTGGACGCGACATGGCTTTGAATCCACACTGGTGATCACGCACGCCGTCGAGAAAAAGCAAGCGTACAAAGAGGTTATATGCCAAACTGGAAAAAGTTCGAGAAGTTCGTCTGTGAACTGCAGAGCCCTTTACGTGTCTTGAGCCTATTGCCATACCTCCATGTTCTCTTACGGATTCAAGTATTTTGGGCAGATACTCTAAGTTTGTCGCCAAATCGGCGTCCATAAAGACAATAATATCGCCGGTAGCTTTCACAAAGGCTTTCTTGATCGCTTTGCCCTTTCCCAAGCGATATTCCGAATGTAGAAGACTGAGATGAGGATCACCTGACAACAGGTCTGACACTATAATNNTTCTTCTGCCCTGAAATATTCAATACCTTAATCCGTCCCCAAGTGAGATTCCATGAATCCCTAATAAATCGTTTTTGCAGACACCAAATCAAATACTATCTTGACCGAATTTCGACAAATGCTTTTTTAGAAGTTCTAATTAATGCTCTTCCTGCCAAGAAGAGGGAAATGGTCATAGAATTGCCAAGTAAATTTCACGACCAGAGGGACACATCAGCCGAGTCTCTTTCAACGGAATCGGCTTCGAAATTTGTTGACAAATTTGGCAAATGGCGATTGGCTCTTCTAATTTTCACAATAATCTATGCGGCACTGCTTTTGCTGGATCTTGGCTACATGTGGATACAATGGGACGAAATGCCGCATCTGTACGGAGGGCTGCTGCTTTCCAGAGGACAAACCCATGAATACCTAACCACCTACGGATACTACCCGCCCCTTTACGACTTTGTTACCACAGGCTACTACAGGTTGCTGGAAGTAAGCGTGTTCTCGGGGCGATTGGCGGCTGTTACATTTTCAATCGCTTCAATCTGGGTTGTATTCGAATTCGCAAATCGATTTTATAGGCCCCAGATCGCATTGCTTTCGAGTGTTATGCTTGCGACTATGCCAGGTTTCTTCTGGGCTTCAAGAGCTGCCATGTTAGAGACGACTCTAGTTTTTTTCTTTTCACTTTCCATGTTCTTTTTCCTCACTTGGATCAAAACCAAAAAGGACATATCCTTGGTTCTAGGCTGCTTATCTCTCGGAATAGGTTTTCTGGCAAAATATCAAATTGTGGT
>DUHG01000067.1 GCA_013330975.1 Candidatus Bathyarchaeota archaeon | reverse complement strand
TTTTGGCAAGGATAATAGTTCATAGCTTCGCAAGCCTACTTGTTCAGTTTCTTGTACTGAGTGAAAAAAGAAAGAGACTCTTCTGCATTGGTCACCATTCTGGTCTCGACGCTATTGAATGCCACTCTAGCCACGTTTACTGGTTCGAGCTCAAACTTGAAAAATTTTTCCATGCTTGGCGCTTCAAAAATTGCCCATGAAGTGTGCCCCCAACGGTCAGTCCATACACCAATGACTTTAACATCATATTTTGCAGCTATGCTTCCCACCTTCTCAAACCATTCCATAATGAGATCAAGGTTCTTTGGATTGCCTAAAGGGCAACTTTCAGGAGAATGACTGATTATTTGAATAATGTTCATTGGATTCTCACTTTATTTTATCTTCTAGTTGTTCAATTTTGACGTTAAAATATTTCTATAGCGTTCATGCCTAAGCTCAGAAGCGCAGAGCATGCAGAGGGCTATCTTGCATTTTGGGCAGTAGCTGAAGCCACCTCCAACCATGTGACCACAAGCCTCGCAAGGATAACTCAGAAAAACCGATGCCCCTTTGCTCCAGACTCCAGCCAAAATCGCTCTACCCATATGAACAGAGCAAAGAAGAGAAGAAGCAAATCAGGGGAGAATAGCCGGAGAATCAAGCTCATGCTCTAAACCAGGTCAGGGTTAGGGAATGTTCCCATTTGAGAACTAACAGCTAGAGCACATCTCTAAAATTGATGCTCAAGGCTTATGACTGTCCATAGTCTGCAGTTTAGCAAATCTTAAATTGCAAAAGGTTTCATATCTGAGACCATACACGAAAAAGTGTATTATAAAATTGGGAGAAAGGAAAATGACTAAAAACAAAATCACCGCAGGCGCGACAATTATTCTGACGTTAGCGGCAATGATTTCATTAGCTGCGTTACCTAACACATACGCTGCAGGCACGAAACAGACATATCCCGTTATTGGAGCCACACCCAATCCAGTTGGAGTCGGCCAAGAAACACTGATTCTGATAGGAATCACAGATGCGACATCCTCCGATCTTTACGGATGGGAAGGCCTAACAGTAACAGTCAAGAAGCCGGATGGAACAACTGAAACGCTTAACAACGGAGGATCAGGATACAGAACAGATTCAACTGGTTTAACAGGCGTTGTTTACAGACCCAGCACGACAGGCAACTACTCTTTGCAGTTGCACTTCCCCCAGCAAGTCTGTGTATACGGAGTTGGGGGCTTCTTTGGCATGACCATACCGCCCAACACTACAATGCTCGCCAGCGACAGCGAGATCATCACTCTTGTCGTGCAGGAGGAACACACGCCGATACAGCCAGGCTATCCACTTCCGACGGAATACTGGACCCGCCCAGTAGATGACCAGCTAAGAGAATGGTCATCAATCGACGGAAACTGGCTGCAAACCCCGCCCAACTTCCTCGCTTTCGGCAACGGTCAAGCACCAGAATCTGCTCACATACTGTGGACAACACCATTGACTTCAGGAGGACAAGTAGGAGGAACACTAGACCCATCACAGGAAATCCTCACTCAGACCAGCCAGTCAGGCCAATCAGGTCAAGTAGGATACGACACAGGAGACGCATATGAGGGCAAATGGGGCAGCTTATTCGGTGGAGGCATGCCAATAATCATGGGTGGAAAACTCTACTACCAGAAATACGCGAGCGCAGATCCATACAAGGAAACTGTTTGTGTAGACCTACACACCGGCAAACAACTATGGTCCAGAGTTCTTGGAGCGAACCAGTCACTGACAAGAGGTCAACTGATGTACTGGCAAACATACGATTTCTACGGAGTCTACGACTACCTATGGATTGCCACTGGAGGTAGCTTCTTTGGACCACCAATGCCAGCCACATGGACAGCATATGACCCATGGACTGGAGACTATGTATACACATTGACAGGGGTACCTGGAGGCACAACAATTTACGGTCCACACGGTGAACTGCTGATCTTCACTCTAGACAACTATCGCGGCTTCATGACAATGTGGAACTCAAGCAACATCCCAGCGCTCTACGCCAGCAGACAAGTCGGAAGCATGGGCTTCGGACAATGGCAGCCTATGGGGAAAACTGTTAACGCTACGGGTCCAGCCGGCACTACCATCGATTACGGCAACGGCAGCGGCGTTGTTCCCTACGACAGCCCCCTAACGCCAACAGGATACAGCGGCTACTCATGGAACGTTACGATACCGAAAGGCTTGCTGGGAAGCGTTCGAATGGCAGTTGCAGAGGACAGAATAGTAGGCGGAATGGTAAACACTACAGACGTCATCAATTGGGCAATTGATCTGCGACCAGGTCGTCAAGGACAGTTGCTGTACAATGTTGACTGGAAGGCACCAGCTGACTGGCTTGCAGGAAATCAGACCATAAGCACTGGAGCTATCAGCCTTTTAGACAGAGTACTGACTGTGAATGCGAAAGAGAGCAGATACCGTTACGGCTTCAGCACTGAAACGGGAGAATACCTGTGGACAATATCTGAACCCATAGCAATGCTGGGGCACCTCACTGGCGGACCATCAGGCGAAAACGGCTACATAGCCTACGGCATGTTGTTCTGCGGAACCATGAGCGGAGTGATTCAAGCCTACAATGTTACAAACGGTCAGCTAGCATGGAAATACGAAGTCAAAGACCCCTACATGCAAACCCTATGGAGTAACAACTGGCCAACTGGGCATCTAATCGTAGCCGATGGAAAAATCTACATCGCAAACCTGGAACACTCAGCTAACCAACCGCTACCTCGAGGCGGACCATTCATCGCTCTCAACGCCTTAACTGGCGAAGAAGTATTCAGAGCAAACGGATTGTTCCGACAAACAGTGTGGGGCGGACGCGCAGCAATGGGTGACAGCATAATCGCAACGATGGACACCTATGACCAGCGCGTTTACGCGATTGGAAGAGGTCCCAGCGCTGTGACAGTGGAGGCACCAATGGCGGCGTTAGCCCTAGGATCAAGCGTGGTAATTCGAGGTTCAGTTACTGATGTATCCCCTGGAACACAGAGTGACGAACTTGTCATTCGCTTTCCAAATGGCGTTCCCGCTGTTTCGGATGATAGCATGAGCGAATGGATGCTGTTCGTTTACAAGCAGTTCCCGCGTCCAACCGATGCCACAGGCGTTGAAGTCACGTTGAACGTCATAGACAGCAATGGAAACTTCAGAGAAATCGGCAAGACTACATCTGACGCGTCTGGCTTCTTCAGCTATCAATGGACACCTGACATCGAAGGCAAATATACGGTAATAGCCTCATTTGCTGGAACTAATGCATACTACGGCTCTTTCGCTGAAACAGCTTTCGCTGTTGATCCTGCAGCGGCAACAGGCACACCGGAATATCCGCAACCAGTCGACAATACAATGACCATAATATACGTGGGTGTCGCGCTCGGGGTTCTGATCTCTATAGTTGGCGTTGCCATAGTGCTAGTCCTTAGGAAAAGGTAATAGCAGCTCAGACACAAAACCACTTTCCCTTTTTCTTTTCTTTTAAATTCATCTTCTCTCATCTCCATCAGACTGAAGGAGCGCTGAGAAACAAGCATGTAGGAGCAACTCTGAGTTGGTCACTGAAGCCATACGCCTCAGAGTCGAAACCCTCGAGAGTAACATCGCATCAAGCTTGAAAGCCAAAAACACAACATAGCGAGTGCCTATGACCTTTGTGCGAAGAAATACGGGATAAAATGGGAGAGCCACAAACCTCCATCACCAAACGAAAAACCTCCTTCTTGGCAAAGAATTCCTCGGCCACGCAGGCATCGACAATACACTACTCTACATCACATTAGAGCAAGCGATCTTCGGATTGAGCGGAGATGGTGAATACAACTTAACAACCACCAACAACAAAGACAAAATAAAACAGTTGCTCTCGGTCGGCTTCGAATATGTATACCAAGAAGATGAGCTACTCTACTTTAGAAAACGCAAATAAACAAGACAGCAATAAAATTACGAGGCTAAGAAACCAGGCAGAGAATACTCATTTCCCGCGAAAAACCTGCGGGGTTGAGGAAAAGTATGGCGGGATTGCCCTAGACTCGTGACCGATGTTGATATCCGCACGCTATCACGTTTTCCGGTCCCTTTTTTTCTCTTAGGTGAGGCTTCTGAACGACCTAGAAGCAGATTTGAGGTTCAGGTCCTATGAAGAGTTTTGGTGTTTTTGCTTTTCTCAGTGCAGAGAGTTCAAGGTTGACTGTGCCAGATTCTGTGAGCTTAGGAAGAGGCTTAGGATTCCTCCGTTTGGGAAGTCGTATTTGGGCAAGTTCGAAGGCAGAGTAACTGCATAGGCAGAGGTTGCGAGGCTGACGGCGAAGCTTGGTTGAATATCAAAATGCCTCGGCTTCTCAGGGCAAGAATCTGATCTGTAATTTTCGTGCCCCCAACCTGGAGGCGTTCCTCCGTTGGAAGGCTTACGTTCAGTGGGCCAAGGATAACGGGTTGGACGTTTGCCACCTAACGCTCAGCTTGACTGATTCGTTCATGAGGGGCGTGGAAGGCGCTGCTCAGGTTCGCAGTGCTGGGCAGGTTGTGAATATTCAGCAGAATAACGTTTTCCAGTATCAGGTAGCCAAGCCTCGTCGGGAGCCTTACGAGTTGAGTTGTGTAAGATCCGAGTTCCAGAAAACAATTAGCAGTAGTCTTTTTGAAGCGTACGTGCTGAACAAGGCGAGGGAGTTGACGCGGGAATTCAGCTATCGCGACTTTCTGGAGCTGAAACATGACGCTTTCCGCCGAATCATACTTAGATTAAAGCGTAAAGGCAAAATCGTGGCTAACCCTCAGCGCACTATGCCCAGATTCTACTTCTTAGCCGAGCGAATCGGCGATTACCCTACCGATTCGAGAACAATACAGTAAAACAAATGTTTACAGCGTTCCCCGATTTTTGTAAACCCGCCGATGGAAAAGAGCCCAGCAGAAAAGCAGATGAAACAACTGAGACAAAAATCGGAAGGAAATGGCGGATTTCGATCTAATGTTTCCCAACATCTTTGAGCTCTGGTTTCTGTGCTCTCTGCCACAACTCCTCAAAATGTGCAGAGGCCAGAGAGATCAAAGCATCATTGTTTGACCAAAGGGCAGGAGAGCTTTGCAAACCAGTTTTCGAGACTGTTATGATGAAAATTGACTGCTTGTCATAAATTCCGAAGACCGTCTTGGGATAATGTTCAATGAATCTCATCTCGCATGAAGGTTTTTCGATGCAATAGCCCCATTTGGCTGCATTCTGAACATAACAACCAAGGTGATTTGGGGGTGGAGGATGGTCAATGGATATAAAAGTCACCTACCCCTGTTCTAGACGGTGGCACTGGAAACGACACCAAAATGGAGGCATTCACCTCCTAGAATCCATAAGCCACTACAAGACTGCACATACAGTCAAAACATAGTCATAACAAAAAATGAAATAGAAAAAAGAGAGATTATGTTTTTGCAGTCTTCCTTTTTAATTGGGGATAAGCAGCCAGCCTTCAAGAGCAATTGGTGGTGCTCCTTCATATGACAATTTCAGTGTTTGTCCCAAGAAATCTCCAGTTCCATGCAGGTCCAAACGTGTATTGATATATGATACAACTGGGTCTGGAAAACCTATAACTTTGTTGTGCCTTATGCCCTCAAATGTGCCTGTTGTGCCTTCACCTGTGAACGTAAACACTGGATGACCCACCATTAAGGTCTCAGCTTCAAGCCATGGACCAGGCATAGGGTGCTCCAGTTTCATTGTTCCAAGGAATTCTGCATACAGTGTTCCTACAAGTGGAGGTTGTCCTGGAATGTTTATGGTAACTGTGCCAGTAGCCACACCTTCCCTTACTTGCAGTATGCCATGGTCATGAGCTGTATACACAGATGTCATAGTGACAGTCATCGTTGCTGTGACACCTTTAATTCTTGTTGCTGGTGCCGCCATGACTGTTCCAAGCATAGGAGTTGCCAATAGAACTACAGCTAACGCTAGAACTACCACTAGAACCTTGCTTTTTACTTCTATCACCTCCTCCCTTGCCAAAACGTAAGCAGGCAAATGTTGCCTTTCCATTTACTTAAAGATGGGTGAGTAACCTATGTTACTCACTACCCAAATTACTGTTCTGTCTGGTTCTGTCTTAAGTGATTTATGGAAGATAGTTCTATTCGCATTGTAAGCAGAGTTTGCTTTCAATATTTCTAAAAAAGAGTTTGACCCATATTCAGTTGAAGTAGCGAGAAACAT
>DUHG01000105.1 GCA_013330975.1 Candidatus Bathyarchaeota archaeon | reverse complement strand
GTCATGGGTCTCACAATAAGAGATGTATTTTGGCTATCACTGGTACCAGGCACAGTGGCACTAATAATTATCGTATTTGCTGTCAAAGAGCAAGCAGGAAAAGTCGATGGCAAGTTTCAGCTCCTTCCCAGCATCAAAACTGTCGTGCAGGGAAACTTCTTGAGGCTTCTGGTAATCGTTGGAATTTTCTCTCTAGGAGCATTCAATTTTTCCTTCATTCTCCTCAACGCAAATGAAGCCGGAATTACGGATTCGCTTATTCCCTTGGTTTATGCAGTTGTAAATGTTGCCCATGTGGCGATAGCTATCCCTGCAGGGGTCTTATCGGACAGAATAGGAAAAGAAAAAGCCATGATTCTGGGCTATGGCACATTCCTCCTTACCACCTTACTGATCCTGTTTTTGCCAGCAAACGGATTCAACGCGCTGCTGGTCGCCCTTCTCTTCGGTGCTTATTTCGGAATCATTGAAACAGTTCAAAGAGCCCTAGTTCCAGGATATGTTGACAGCGGTTTGAGGGGAACCGCCTTCGGAGTTTACTATCTCACTGTTGGCTCAGCCTTCTTCGTTTCAAATGCTGTAGTTGGAAGCCTATGGCAATATTTCGGCGCGCAAAAAGCGGCTATCTATAGCATGGCGACAACAATTGCATCAATCGTGCTATTGACGCTATTTCTCATCAAGAAAACAAAACTCTCCCAAAACCCGCAAAATTGCAGCCCAAAGAGCATGAATCGGACTCAAAGAAATTGTATAAATCTTATATTCCAAACTCAGCCAAATAGCAATAACGGTGGGGTAACGTGTCAAGAATACCAAGTCAGCTTCGCCCGAATGAAAAAGTGCTCTGGGAAGGAAAACCCGTTAAAAAAGCCTTTATAATCCCAACAAGCATTTTTCCTGCAATAGTCGGACTGTTTTTCTTGATACCGGTTCTCCTATTTGTCCTACCAACGCTTCTAATGGGATTCTTTTTTGGAGCTTTCCTATTTAACTTAATCTTCCTCCTCATACCATTAGCGTTAATTTTTGGACCAACAATCTGGTCGTTAATGGCCTACAAAAACACAGAATACCTAATCTCAGACCAACGCATAATAACTCAAACAGGCGCGATTGGAATAGATACAAGATTTGTCGACCTGGAAAAAATCCAAGAAGTTTACGTCCGCATAGGCTTCTTCGACAGAATTTTCGGAACCGGAAGCATAATGGCCATCACAGCTGGACAGGTCTACGTAGGCATGCCCCAAGGCTATGGGTGGGGCGGTGGAATGTATGGAGCACGTCCAAGCCTTTCAGCCCTTAGAGAGCCATACGAAGTACAAAAACTCCTCCAAGAAGCCATCCGCCAAGCAAAGCAAGCCAATATCTAAAAACTCAACCCAAGCCCGAATTTATAGCGGAGTATTTTAAAAAAAAGGAAAAGTAGAGTTGCCGAAAAACCATTTAATGGTATCGACAATAAGTATGGATGTGCAAATAGACTCTTTCGAATTCCTTTCTCTTGAGGCTTTTTCCCTTTTTCATTTTCTGAACTATCTTCNNGACGCTATGCTCTGCATTTCCGAGTCCTGGGTTTCCAAGTTTACATTATCTTTGCTGCTCGAATTTTCGATTATATCTGTTCCGGTGCTCTCGACTTGTATTTCCATATTGTCTACACTGAACAGAGTAGATTGATGACTTTCCGTGAGGTCCCCCACATTCTGTGTTTCAGTCACATTAGTATCAAAGTTCTCTAAATTCGGTGCCCCTGCTTCAAGGTTGTCCATGGGATCACCCATCTCTGGCGTTTCGGCAGGAATGGATTCAGCAGTTCCGATGTCTAACTCAGTTGGTTCCAGATTCCTGTCTCCAAAGGCTGTATCCTGACTATCAGTTTCGAAGTCTTCCTTGGCAGCTTCCTCATTCAGTGTCTCAGCCAGGTTTGACTCTGGCACATCCCGTTTGGGTTCCTCAATCGCCAAATCTTTCGGGATTTCGCAGGCTTCTGGTTCTGAAGCCCACAACATAGTAATTTTTGTTTTTTTTGGGTCCACCAGCATGGCCTTTGTATGCCAACGGTCAACAGCTTTGGTCTTTTTAAGCTTCGAACCCCACATGTTTTGTCACGGCTATCTTAAGAAACAGGATTTGCCTTAAAAGAAGTCCTTCCAAAAAAGAACATATCGAAAACGGACACAGATTTAGGCTTGGAACATCCTAAAGCCCTTTCAACAAAACTCCTGCTTGACTTAAGTCACTACCTTAGCGTTTTCGCGAATAGACAAACAAGATAACTGCAATAACCGCGACTATGACGCCAACAGCAATCAGAGCTATCATGAATAGTTCATCTCTTCCGGAACCGTTTGAACCTCCTTCAGCTGACTTGACCGAGCCACCGACAGCATTATGTTGAATCAAGTTCGCAGTGTCTCCAGGAAGAGGATGATCGGCAAGCTCCGTCTCCAAAGAAAGCGGAGAAATGCCATATGCTATTGCCTTGAACTCAATACGGAAAACAGTCCCGCTCCCATTGAACGAAGACGCAGGACCAACAGAAGTCGCAGCCAAGTGATATTCAGATTTGGAGGCATTGTTATCCGCCACATATATGTCGGAACCCGAATCCTCATGGAGAATACCATCAGGATGAGACTCAACACCAAGACGAAGATCCACAGCCTGAAACTGAAGCACCGACTCATCCCACATCAACGTCACGTCCAATCCATACAAGTTGTCCACAGATTCTACAATTACGCTAACGCTGAGTGTATCTCCGACACGAACCTCAGTCTCCGACGGCTGAACTTTCACAATTGTGCCACCGGAAACCTGAGCAGAGCCAACCTGCAAATGATACCCTGCAAATAGGGAAATCACAAGCAAAACCCCAGCTGCTACAAACAACTTGGAGCAAAAGGCACTCACGATTTATCTCCTGCAGTCCGCTCAATCAAGGTAACTATCTTATCTCTTCCTCTCTTATACCTTGCCAAAACACCCTTTTTCTCCAAAGAAGACAGAAGCTGACTGGTCTTAGCTTTGGAAAAACCAAACTGCTCACCAATACTGGATTGATAAACGCTACCGCCGGAAGATGCGAGGAACCTTGTCACCTTCTCCTCGTCACTTTCTAGAAAGAATTCTCCAACAGATACTTTCTTACTCGATGCGATCTTCGATCTGCGACGCCAAACCAACAGAAACCCACCCAAAGACGCAAGAACGACCACCGTTAAAACCAAACCCAGAACAAAATAAGGTATCCATTTGCCACCAACAATTAGCGAGGAACGGCTTACCAGCACACCGCGAGGGTTGCCATTTACGAAATCCTGAGTCCTAAACCACACCATCGTCTGCGAATCACCATCCTGCTCGTCTGGGGACGGCGAAACCTCCGAGACGCTGTAACCAACTGGATACGAAATCTGCAAAATTCCATTCCCGTAAAGCAAATCGAAGAAAGACTGCATCTCAAAAATGTCTCCAAAAATAAGATAATCACCTTCAGATATGCTGAAATTCAGCCACTTGAACCTATACTCCGTCGTTTTCGACTGAGTCTCCCAAGAGATCACAGTCTCCATATAAATCGTCTCAGGATCAATCGCCATCGGCCTATTTGTCAGATTCACCGCAGCCTCCATAAACATGAAAATCCTCTCCTGAAAACCCTCCCAAGTGTCAACTGTAGCGTTTACATCTGAAACCAACATAATATTCCATGAAGCTGAGCGATCGCTGTTGATTTGGACCCGATACTCAAGGTAATCCTCCGTGCAATAAACCTCAATCACCGAAAAAAGAAAAAGCAACACTATAAAGACAGTGAGCAAACGAAGAGATTTCATTGAAACCTGACTACAAAAAGCGCAACGGCCATATTTAATGTTTAATCGCCAAGCTTGAACGATTTTGCCATTGTAGACTTACCGTGAATATCCAAGAGAATAACTGTTGAAACGTACAGTATGTAGTCTAAAAACCTCAAATAAACCAAAAAATCTGACTATAACAGAAAATAAACTCTATTGAAGATTAATGAACTAAAATAAACTATTTTCAAGCCAATATATTCAAATTAGACTCAGAAATGCTTTTATCTGCCTTTAAACGATTTATTCTCAAAAATCAGAGAGGAAAAAGGAAATGAAAAAGACACTCGCAGTAGCGCTCCTTGCAATCATCACGGTTAGCAGCCTCTGCTTTGCAGTAGCTTCCGTGAGCGCCATGGGTTCAAGCAGTCGAGGCTGGGGTTGGAACATTGGCTCCTGGAAGAAGAATGGAGACACCATACCATTCCATCGAAGCTGGGTACGACTTAATGGTATTGCAGAAACTTGGGGTATAGAGAACGTTAATGGGTCACTATCAGTGAATGCTAGAACAGTTAGTTCAGAAGAAGAATCTCGTGGAGCTGCTCGCGTAACCGCCATTTGGAGCAACACTACCAATTTCAGGGAAAAAGGCAACTTCTCCTACAGCTTCTACGCCGCAAGACTAGTTGAAGCCAACGTCTCCTTAATCGACTTTGAGGAAACAGACTTCTTCCTAAACGGCACCTGGAATGTTGTCAATGTCACCATAACACAAACTATAATCAAGACCGGAGACTCTGAAAGCGGCTACACAGTCGATCGACAAACCAAGACTGACGTTGATCCGATAGCAATCGGGGAATATGGTGAACTCAAAGTAAATGACAATTGGCAAAACTTTGTGCTCTCTATAGAAGGAACCGATGAATTGAATGGTGCAATTAGAAGGACGCGAATGACGCAGATGATGTTCAACCAATTCAAGCTCAGCGAAGACGACACTGAAAAAGTCACCAGAGTTGACCTCAAGTTGTTAGCCAAAAACTTGGGGACAAGACCTGGTTGGGGGAGCTATGACGGTGACATGGACTTCAACTGCAACTACAAGATAGATATCGCAGACCTGTCGACAGTCGCAGCAAATATAGAGGGTGCATAGCGCTCTTTCCTTATTTTTTTCTAATCATAAACCAAATTCACGCCAAACATGTTTTCTTCTCGCAACCAAAAACTCACAAGAAATCCATGTTGGACGAGTTTCTACTCCTCGGATTCAAGCTGTATGGTGGTATGACCAATTCCAAATTCTTTGTCCAGCACCTTATTTATTCTATGAAGAACTTTTTTTGAATTCTCAAAGCCAATCTTGTCCACTTTTATGTGAGCAGTCAATGAGTACATTCCAGAAGTGATTTCCCAAACATGCAAGTCTGTGATCTCAACGATTTCAGGGACATTTGTTATTAGCTCGGAACTAACCGTGTCCATATCCATACCCTTAGGCGCGGTCTCCAACAAAACGTTCACGGAATCCTTGAGAAGGCCCCATGCCCACACAAAAATCAAAACAGAGATGCCAATACCCAGCAAAGGATCAACAATGTACCAGCCGGTTATAGAGACAATAACCGCCCCGATAATCACAACAACTGAAGATGCTGCATCAGCAAGCATGTGAAGAAAAGCACTTTTTACGTTAAGACCGCCCCCTACGCTTCCTCTCAACAGGATTATANNTAAAACCCAAAGGTCCGATGATGACAAGGTTCTTTGCACGCGATTACTGCTGCCGCAAAGCTAATACCCAAAGCAAACAAATGTGTAGACATGTGACCAGCATCGCTGAACAACGCCAAGCTGCCGGTCAGGATGCTGCCGAGAATCTCAACGACCATGACAGAGCCGGTAATTATCATCGATAGCAGGAGCCTGTTCTTTGCAGCGTTCCTGTACTCATGAATTCCTGAAAATGAATCTTGCTTCGGTCCATGTCTATGCTTCATAAGAGCTGCGACTCAACTCAGTTCAAATAACAAACTGGCAAATATTAAACTTGAGCCCGAGAAATCGAGATCCAATCCAGCTGCCAACCATAAAGGGC
>DUHG01000057.1 GCA_013330975.1 Candidatus Bathyarchaeota archaeon | reverse complement strand
GCTCTTTTGCTTGATCTCTGTATGCCTATGAATTTTAGATAGGTCCAGATAGGGGGGTTTCGCTTAATCTGGTTTCAAAAAAGTGTTCTCTCCTATTCCGCAAGCCGTATATCCTGACCATATCGCCAACCTTGTGTCTATGAATCTCCCTAACCAAATCCTCAATCTTCAGGGTTTCAACGCTGTCTATTTCTAGGATTATGTCGCCATCAATCATTCCAGCAGCTTCGGCCGGACTATTCTCGGAAACTTTCGTCACGAGCACTCCTTGATCAACAGGCAAGCTATAGTACCGTGCAATTTCTCCACTTATGCTGAGTCCTATCACTCCCAACCATGGCCTGGTCGAAATTCCCTCTGTGACCATGCCATTAGTGCAGGCTTTGGCCGCATTTATCGGAATCGCGAACCCTATACCCTGCGCAAACGGAATAATTGCCGTGTTAATAGCCACGACTCTCCCCTCCAAATCCACCAAAGGTCCACCACTGTTGCCCGGATTAATCGAAGCATCGGTCTGAACTAGGTTTTCTATCAGACCTCTGTTTGACTCTATAGTTCTGTTAACAGCACTTACAACACCTGAAGTCACGCTTGGACCTCCAGCAAGCCCAAAAGGGTTTCCTATGGCATAGACCCTTTGTCCCACACGTAGCTTGTCTGAGTCCCCGAGCTCACAGGCTTGCAGCTCCTTTCCTTTAACCCTCACGACAGCAATATCATGTATAGCACATGAGCCCACTATTCGACCTTCTAGGACTTCGTTGTTCCAAAGGGTGACGTTGATCTTCTCAGCGCCGCCGACAACGTGATTATTGGTTAATATCAAACCATCAGGGTCAATTATGGTTCCTGAACCCATTCCTGCCACCGGAACAGCTTGATAGAAGATGTTATGAACGAGTTTCATGCTGCTTATGTTGACAACGCTCCTGCTTGCTCTTTGTAATGTGTTCAAAACGCTTTCTTCGTCAATCGGTGGCAGGTTTTTCCCTCACATTTTAGTTTGTAATTGCTTTTAATAAGCCTTAAAGTGCATCGAACCGCCATTTTCTAAGCTAGGAAAATCTATATTAATATGACAATCGTAATATATGTTATGACGTATGTCATGACGGGCCTCTCCCAAAATAATTCTTTCACCCAATCTCTCACTCCCGCCCGTCAGACACACGTCACATTTACCGAGCATGAAAAAAATGATAGAAGCCTCTTTTCACACATCCAAAAACGGACAAAAAAACTCCGATCTGATAGAGACCCTGAAGATACTTGGCGCAGAATGCAGAACATGTGCCCCATTATCCCCGCTTGAATGCGTCACACGATGTAATCTATGGAAGCTCAAAAACGAGCTAAGACAGCTTCGCGAAACGATTGACAACCCCAATTTTATAAAAGAGCTTTTCAACGTACTCAAAAACAACACACGGCTCAATATTCTCAAGACAATTGTCAAGGGTCGCTACTCAGTAACAAAACTCCGAGAACAACTCAGAAAAGAAGGCTACCTTCAAGGTCGAGAGACAATCAACGAAGAACATCTTAGACCTCTTGTCGAAGTTGGGCTCGCTGCGCAATCCCAAGACTACTACTACGCTACAACATTCGGAGGTCGACTCAACGAGTTGCTTAGAGACTTTGTTGAATTCTTGGATTTATTGCCCGCACACTCAGAATGTTACGAAGAGACAGTACTCGATTCATTAGCATCAGGACCAAAAACATTCGAAGATCTAGAAGCCTACCTCTCTCCAAAAATTGCTTCACGAATTCTGAAGCGGCTAAAATCAGTCGGTTTAGTCGACGTCCCAGAAGATAGAGACTACGTCTTCTTTTTTAGATCGAAACGTGATCCAAACAAAGAGGCACTATCCGAACCCGAAGCAAGAATCTACTTTGGAATTCCAGATGATGGAATAGCCGCACGCAAACTGGCAACAAAAACCGGAGTCTCATTGCGCAGAACCTACAGATACCTGCGAGGACTGAAGGGGAAGAAACTCATATTCACAAGAAAAAATCGACGAACTTATCGCTTGACNNGAGCCTTCCCAAAGAAGTTCCCATAAATCATCCTCTGTTATGGTTTCGGCTTTTACGATTGCCTCCAAAATTGTTTTCAGCATTGTGTGGTGGCGTTTTTCATCTGTCAAGATAATGTTCAAAAGGAATTTAGCCTTCTTGTTCTCCACAGAAGGCATCATTGCCTCAATTTTTTCTATTAGATCAGCCTCCATCTTTATGTGCTTTTCAACAAGATCTCTCTGAGCATCAAGATTTTCCTGTGACAGCGCTTGTGAAACATCTGCCAAAAGAGTTATTGCGGCTGAGTAGAGCTCGGCGTGTTTCACCGAATCTAGAGAAATGCCTTTCAGAACGCCCTTTACAGGTGGATTCTTAATATTCTCGACGCCTTTGTTCAGCGAATCCACTATCTCTTTCTCTATGATAATTTGCTTTTTCATAAAATCCAAAAGATCACTTTTCTTGCTCACGTTTCTTCTCTCCGCTCAAAGATTTGTCAAGCTTCGCGAATAAGGATTTCGGAAATTCTCTTCCCCAGATTTTGACATGCCTTTAGGTTAACTTGATTTGGCTCGTCCCTCACTAGAAGAGGAGGCTCTGTTACTTGCATCTCAAACTTGTTCTTCATTATCTCGAGGACAAGTTTTGGTGCTTCACCACTCCATCCAAAAGAGCCGAAGGCCGCGCCAGGCTTTCCTCTAAGGTTGACCGCTTTTTCAGCTGCATCTTCGAAGAGTTGCTTGATTCCAAAAGGCATTTCATGGTGATACGTTGGGGCACCCACTATGATCGCGTCGAATGTGCCAAGATCTTCAGCAGGGATATGATATTCCAAAGCCACTTCAATGTTGCCGCCAGTCTTTGCGCCCTCTGCAACCGCGTTTGCCATTTTCTCTGTTCTTCCGGTTCGGCTGTAATAGAAAACCAAAATTCTTGGCATAATTCTCATCCTTACTGTTAGCCACCTAGCAAAACATAAGAACCTTTTGCACTCAACCAAAACGCAAGAAT
>DUHG01000016.1 GCA_013330975.1 Candidatus Bathyarchaeota archaeon | reverse complement strand
AGACTTCTTGAGCATAAACTTGTACAATCCCTATTCAAAAGAGTGGGATTATGGATATGGGATAATCCATAAGAACAATACTGGCACTTGGAAGACTTATGAGTTCTTGGCGCCCTTGAGCCAGAAAGGCTTTGCAGAACTAGCTTTCCACTCTTACAATGAGAATTTCACCATCAGCAGAATAGAAGCCGCACCTTTTCAAGCCCAAGGCAGAGCCGCATGGAATTCTCTGAAGCAAGAAATAGTAGATACTACTGATCCTCCAACATTGACGGTTTACCTTCCGTTTGTGCTCGAAAACGAGACACTGCTGGTTCAGACTGATTCCTTTGGGAAAGAAGTTGTTCTTGAATTATTCGAGGGGGTAATCCAGCCCTGGGAAACCACAAGATGGTGGCAAAACCATGAGCTAGCTGCAAGAATACCTGAGTCGGTAATTCATGGGCAAGCAAATCCATCAATGGTTTGGAACTCAACAAAATCAGGCTTGTACACATTGGTCATAGTATTGAGAGAAGAATATACCGAAGATGCAAGAGTGGACCTGCAGATATCAATAGGAGGAACTTACGAAGCTGAGGACAACTGATTTCAAGATCACCCGAACATCTTTTGCGATAATAGTCGGGTGGATAATAACAGTCCTAATGGTGGCAGGCGTCCTCTATGTCTTCTACAAGTTTCCTCCGGCTTCAGCACCGCCCAACATGTCGCTAGCGCCTATCGTATCAGTTCCCCTCGACGCAGGATGGATAGGGCTCTTTCTCATGTTTGTTAACGGGTTTCTTTTCTCATATGTTTTGGCTGGAGACAAAGTTGACACTGCAGAAAGACTACTGCTTTCAATTGGTTTAGGGGCTGGTCTGACTTTCACAGCAATGACATTAATTGGAATCTTTTGGGAATTCAGTTTATTGACAATAGTCCTGATTCAGACAATTCTTCTGATAGCACTCGCAGCAGCTGCGATCCGCCAAGGATTCAAATTTGGTCTGGGCGACTTGTCACAGGCAAGAAGACACTTCTCGAAGCCTCAGTTCAATATTCTGGCGGTAATCCCTCTTGCAGTTGTTACAGTATATCTAATTGTTGCAGTTCACAGGGCTATAACCCTTCCAGCAACTGAATGGGATTCATTAGCTTACGGTGTCAACTATGCAAAGATCATATTCGAAGAGCACAGCATTCCGCTGATTGCTGGACCATCAATTGGCATAGAAATGAGTGCAAGTTATCCTCCTGGAATTCAACTAGTCGCAGCCTATTTGTACGCATTTGCTGGAAATGCCAATGACTTCTATTTTAGGATACTCTCGCCAATTTTTGGTTTGGCAACGATGGTAGCTACATACAAGTTTGCATCAACTGTAAGCAGAAACAGGATTGTGTCAATTTTTGCTGTGTTTACATTGATCGCAGTGCCTTTTTTTTGGGAACTGTTTATTCAGGAAACCTATATGATGGGCTTAACCCTAATGGTTACTCTGGCGGGTCTTTTCTTCGTCAAAGCCAACAATTCAGATCCAAGCTTGGCAAAAAAATTCGAAGTCATGGGGACCTTGTTTTGCTGTTTTGCCGCACTTACTAGCTACATTGGACTAGCCGCTTTTGGTCTAATGTTGCTCTATTCAATTAATGTGAAGTTGAGTTGGAAGCGCTTCGCTTTGCTTTCCGCTGTGGCATGTATCATTGTAGTACCATGGTATGCACGCAATTTTGTTTTGCTGGGAAACCCTATCTACCCTTTTCTAGGTATCGGGAATTACTTGGAGCCATTATTAAGAAACTCAACTGCGCAACATTTTCGAAATTACACCACGATTCCGCTTTACGCTTGGATCAGTACAATCTCCAAGATCGTGGCAGGGACCTTGGGTGTAGTCATATGCTACATCACATTCTTCAAACGAAAACTCTTCTTTGTTATTCCTGCCGCCTATCTTCTGTTCGCTAGTACTCTGGTGATGGGACTCCATCTTCCATTTCCTCGCTACTTGGTGATTGCCCTTCCGTGTGCAGCCGTGGTTTTTTCGATAATCGTCAAATACCTTTTCAATATGAATAAAATGGCACGCATTCTTGCCGTGACTCTAGTGTCTATATTTGTCGTTTCGAGTGTTGCAGTTATTCCTTACATGAATTCTTCAAAACCTCTGGCGAGAATCGGTGATGACAAGTGGGGCTACATAAATCATGTGTTTGAAGAAGGAGACTCTTGGAAATGGATCAATGAGAACACTCCCATAGACTCGCGTATTGCCACATATGACATAAAAGAATACTACGTTGAAAGGGACATCGTACCATTGGATGGAAATGAGACCGCGTCAATTTACAAAATGGACAGGATCGAAGATGTCATACATCTACTTCAAGACAGGAAAATCTCCTATTTCCTGAGCGTTCCTTGGACGAGCCCGACTGACACAAGATTGCCTGCAGCATACAAATTGTGTTTACTCACAAGATATCTGGGCGACCCGCGTTATTTGCCTCCGCTTTACGTTGGCGTAAACGGTTCAACAGTGTACTATGTTGGCTCCATCGATGAAGACACGATTTACGAGATCTTCGCAGAGCAAGACTTTGCCCCACCGATCAAGCATATGACGATGAATATTACTGCAACCAATGGCACCAAACTATACATCCCCATTCCTGTCGACTACAGAGCAGGATTAATGGTTGCCACAGTTAACAGCAGCCGAGCGGTTGAAATTGAATTGTGGAATGGAAAGATTCCAAAAGAAGAGACCACAGACCCTTCAGAAAAACCAATTTTCATAAATAAATGGTCCATCCCATCGGGTAATAGTTCTGTNNTGCTATCAATGCAAACGCTACAAAGCTCGGATTAATGGGAGAAAGGGGTAGCCCAAGCAGCAAGTGAAGAAGAAGTACGTAACCGGCTTCCTGTACTCCTAGGCCCGCGATCGTGATAGGGATGTAAGTCAAAACTGATGCGAAAGAAGCTATGAAAAAGAAGTCAAGCAAGCTAAGAGAGGGATACCAAACGCCTACGAAGATCAAGTACAACGCCGCGGCATTTGCCAGGACGGACAATAATATCAGAATCGCCACAAATATCAATGAAAACCGGATTTTTCGCCCTTCTTCCTGAACATTACTAAACATTTCAGTAAATTTGCCCAGGCTCTTGCCAATCAGCGGGACCCGTTCAACCTTGGCAACCAACCGCGACAGGCGGCGCTCCCGCATAAGCAGCACCAAGAAGATGCCGGCAACAACCAGAACTACGGCTCCAAAAAGCCATGCATTCGTGATTTCTGCTGGGAGTACTAGATAACTGGCAAAGTAAACCAAACCCGCTGCGGATAACACAACCTTAACAATGGAGTTAACGCCTCCTGTGGCAAGAACCCCTGCCATGCCACTGTCAACCGGTATACCAGCTAGCTGTTTGAGGAAAACAGGCGTCATGAAGTACCCCGATCTAACTGGAGTTACATCGCTCAGCAATTGTCCGGCAAAGCTGGCCATGATCATTTTCCTTAGAGGCACAGTTGGATTAGAGTTTCTNNCCGATCAGGTTCACAGGGTTGAACTCCAAGATTGTCGCTAATACTGCGTTTACATTTGCCATTTGAAGTAACCATAGTGTGATGGCAACGCCTATAACGAGCTGGATTACAATTTTCTTGTTTATGCGCCTAGGCAATGTGCTGCTTCTTCTCCGGTCCTCTGCAACATATGGACCTTTTAGGTTCTATGGGTTGCTGTGACCATCCTTAAGAATTTAACTTAAATCAGAGACTCCTAGCTCGCAATCCTGTCGCATATTCCAAGGATATGAAATCGTCATTTCTTTCTTGGGGAAAACATAAAAAGAAATTGAGGGAAACTAGCTGCGTTTGGAAACGGAGGTGCTATGGATTGAAAGGAAGACTTGTTCTCGTCACGGGCGGAGCATCATTCATAGGAAGCCATTTAGTCGACACGCTTCTAGGAAAGGATGCCGAAGTCAGAGTGGCTGACGATTTCTCCAGCGGAAAACTGGAAAACCTGAAGTATGATTTGACCAATAGGGGAACTGACAAGTGGATATGCAACAACTTGACAGTCTACAAGGGCGATCTTAAAGATAGAAATTTTGCGAGCCATATGGTTGATGGTGTCGATGTTGTCTTTCATCTGGCGGCCCTTCATGGTGGACGCGGCTACATAGATACTCATCCTGCTGAGTGTTCCTCAAACATGATCTTGGATCAATTGGTATTTGAAGAATCATGCAAAGCGGGAGTTGACAGATTATGTTTTGCAAGTTCTGCTTGTGTCTATCCTTCTTATCTTCAAGAGCAAGCTGGATCAAGTTATCTGCTTAAAGAAGATGATGCTGACCCGTTTGTGAGGGACAAAGCATTTGCTGATTTGGAATATGGGTGGGCAAAGTTGATGGGCGAAATGGCTCTGAAGGCATATCACAGGGAGTACGGGATGAAAACAGCAGCTGT
>DUHG01000060.1 GCA_013330975.1 Candidatus Bathyarchaeota archaeon | reverse complement strand
AACGTAGTTTTGGCCATTTGTGATATTGAATTGTTGGGAAAAACGCTGCGCCAAGGTGAGATCGTCTTTCAAGTAAAAAGTGAGTTTTACAATGGTGCAAAGACATCGTTGGAAGAAGCAATAGCGATGATTGCGAATTCAAACATCGTTAATATGGTTGGCAGAAAATGCGTGGAAAGGGCAATAAAGAGTGGGCATGTTCATCCAGAAGCCGTTCTTAACATTGAAGGCGTGCCGCATGCGCAAATAGTGAAACTCTAGAAAAGGTTTTCTTGCATCGACTTGGGGGCTGTTCCCAGAAGTCTCTTTTTGAACTATGATAATCACGAAAGCTATTGGATCAACCTAAAAATATCGCAAATTATCGCAGCTCCGTCCTATCCGATATTCCTTTGTATAGAATATCATAGTTCGTTACAAAGCGTTAAAGCATCGCAAAACAAAGTTAAGTTAAATTTATCAGGAACGGCATCTATTGTCTTTTGACCAGCCATGAAAGCATATATGACCTTATCCTGCAAGTTGGGCGCCTACAGCAAAGTCCTTGATGAGCTAATTAAAATGAACCTTTCCAAGGAAGATGTCTTCCTGCTATTCGGTCCAGTTGACATACTTGTACAGTTCCGTGGGCTAGAGAATCTAGACGAATTTGTTAACAAGTGGTTCAACCCCATCAGAAGGCTTACTCCTGAAGAACCAATGATTGACAAGACGCAGACCCTTATCGTAATTTCAGAAGGAAGAGCATTCGCTGAAGAACCATATGCTTTCTTATTCTTAAATACTCAGCCCAGAAATCTTGAAAAGGTGCAGGAAGCATTGCAGTCTATACCTGAAGTTTTGTCAGCTGACACTGTTTTTGGTCCCTACGATGTAATATGCGCTGTTACAGCTAAGGACAGGGCAGAGCTCCAGCAACTAGTTCTCAGAATACAGAAGAAAGTACCACATATACAGGGGACAGTCACTGAAATAGTGGCATCGCTATACTAGCAGCTTCACACTTTCTTAACAACCAAACTTGAGCCTTAACCATACAAGAGTTTAGCAGGACAAAGACAAACCTTATTTGAGTAGGGTGTAGACTTTTTCTGTGATCCCTCGATTCGGGGAAAGCAATAATGAAATTGGAACACTCAAAGCGACTGACAATTATTTTTCTTGGGGTCGTTCTAGTCCTAGCTGCTGTCAACACCTATCTAATTTTCGAGAACATCCGAATCGCACGCGACCAATTGGCAGATGACTCTATTTTCGACTATGTCATTTTTCGAGATGAAGGCATTTATAAGGCAAAGAATCAGAGCAGCGGTCGCGTCGACTTCTCATCATCAGCGGCTTCAGTTGTTCTTAGTCAATCAATCTCAAAGGGTGATTCCATTTTCATCAAGTCAGGGATTTACATATTGGATGCCGATGTCCAAATCGTAAACAAAAAACACGCAGAAGTGGCTAGCAACGGGGCAACAATAGTTGGAAATGGGAAGAAAATCATCTTCAGGGGTGATGACTACACCTATTCCCAAAATAATGTGCTCTACGGTTTGCAGGTGCTCAACGCCACCCTTCGCATTGAGAATTCCTTTCTAACGAGCCTATCGGATATCATATTCGAAAACTGCTCTGTCGCCATAGAACTCGCGAATACCAGAACATGGACGGAGGGAACAAAAATAGAAAACTGTCATTTCATTAACTGCACAGAATCAATAGCTTTTCGAACACCAACTGAAAACGCAACAGGGTCATACGCTAGCACACAGATCAACCGTTGTTTTTTTAACCTCAGAGACAACTCTATTGGCATCAATATAGAGGAAAAAGCAGAATATTCAGACAGTCAACTGCAGAACAGCAGAATGTGGCTTGGGGAAAATCACCAAGAGAATAACCAAACAGGGCTCAAATTGGACGGATCGATGCATGAGACTCTGCTGTCTGGAGTAGTTTTCGAGTCTTTTGCAATAAACCCGCTAAATGTGTATGCGATATCAATTGGTGAAACTTCTGTTACTACCCCCAATATTGACTCAACAGTTAGTTTTCTTGGAAATTGGACTAGCCGGGTTTACAACCCCTTCTCCAAATGGATTTCAGGAGCGGGTGGTGTATTCCGAAACATCAATGAACTAGTCCCGTTAGGAGTTGAGGGTGTATATGGAAATACGACGAGTATTCATAGACGCCCACTCACGATTTTTGCCTTTAGGCCAAGGATTCAAATTGAGGGAACATTTGCAACCAACGAGATTGTGACCGTAAGAATGCGCCTGGAACTTGTAGACAATGTGATTTCTGAAAGCGTGGAAAAGGTTTTTACGAATACTACCACACTTTGGCTTTCAGATGATGATTTGCTAAAGCTCTATCCGTCGCAGGATGTGGTTTGGGAAATCCTTGTGGATGCCAAATCCTCGGGTTCGAGCACAAACGTCATGGTAAAAATTGACATCTACGGAGCGACAACATAGCAGAAAGGTGCATAACTGCCTCCAAAGAATGTTAACCTTTTCCTAAGGCAGTTAACCATATCATATCTCAAACTTATCGATAATTCTTGTCTCTCGCTCTCCAGTTATTTCAGCCACTACATGGAAATATTTTTGAAGACCGGAATTTTCGATTCTTGGTTTCAGCAATTCATCTATCTGAAAAACGCCAGCTGAGTTTGACATTCTAATTCTTATAGTAATTGGTTTTTTCCCGTCTTCACGAATCTCGACTTTTTCAATTGATAGCGCTGACACAGCGTGGATATCTATCTTCCCTGACTCGAAAGGTATGCGCGCTCTTCCTGCCTCCATGTCAAGTGCGTCGGCTATCCCAACGATTCCTGCCTCTAGAGTCAACGGATTGTTCGGGCGCTCATGACAAACCACTGCATGCAATATTTCCGAGGTCATTATGGCAATTTCCTCCGCTGTGTAAACTGGCGACAAACATCTTTCTATGAATTCCTTTGAAAGGAGCACCCCATATTTTTCGTGATCATGCCTTGTAACAATCATGCCCAAATCGTGAAGAATCGAGCCCATTACAACAACAACTTCGGCGTCATCATTCTTCATTCCGTAGTCTTTTACCACATTTGGTTTGACCTTTCTCTCCACAAGAATGCGCAACAATCGCAATGCTAGATTTGCAACAATTTTTACGTGGGTCGGACCATGATCTGTGTATCCCATGCGATCTATCGCCATCACATTTGCGCATTTCCAGAAAGTGCGAAGTTTGGTGTCCGTTTTGACCTCTTTCATGAGTCGTTCCAATTTTATGTTGTTGTTGACTGGTATGTTAAATACATAAGACATGAACTCAACTCCGATTGAAGTATTTTAGAAGTCTGAAAAGATTTAAGTTTTGTATTCAATTGAAGATTTACCTTGAGAGTATACGTTGGTCTGCTAATGGCAAGTTTAATTAGTTCAAATTAGCGATTAACTATTGAGGAGACTTTTTTGACGTTGAACAAGATCGATGAATATGAGGTCATCTATTCTTCAAACAAGTTGCCCCCGCGAATATTGCTCAAAGCGGGGAACAAATTCATAGGGCAGCTTGTTTTCAAGCCAAGCGGCGCAACTTTGCCGCAAGAAGCAATGATAGGCGATCAAGTGAATCTATACTTCCATTTGGAGGATTTTCAAAACATTATTGATCTCCTCAGAAACGAGAAGCCTCTCTACATCCTCTGGTCAGGTCAGGGGGGCGAAAATGGGCTCAAGACAACCCCGGAAGCAGTGGGCGAAGCAGACGGCGGATGGTAAGACTCTAACGCCTCTCTTTTCCCTGTTTACACGCCTTCACTAATCTTGTGATTGAGCTTAAGGAAAAAAGATAAAGCAGACAGGCGATCCTGTTTATGTGGCAACTATTCTTGCGTTTTGTCCTGCGAATGATTTTGAGTTGACTGAAGCTACCGACCAAAACCTGCACAATGTAGAACGAAGTCTTTTAAGGAAGGTACCCATTCTTGTAACCGATTGCTACGAGGTTTAGGTTTGGGCAAAAAGAAAGTTCTTAGTGAAGGCGCGCTTCACGAAATGGTATATCCTGCACAAGGGGAAGTTTTGGGGGTCGTCGTCAAGCTACTGGGGTTTGATCGCATTATGGTAAAATGCCAAGATGGCAAAGAACGCCTATGCCGAATTAGGGGCAAGATGAAACGACGTGTCTGGATCAGAGAGGGGGATATAGTGATCGTTTCTCCTTGGGAATTCCAGACTGACAAACGCGGTGACGTAACCTGGCGCTATACACATGCTCAGGCTGAAAACCTTCGTAGGAAAGGGTATTTGAATCTATAATAATCCTGAACCTGCAAAACTCGTGACTGGTTATTGGGTAACAGGAGGAGTTTCTCCAGGGAAAGTGTTACCAAGTGTTTTGGTTTTTGAGCTGATTGACTCCGTGGTTTAAATAGCACGTTGCGTGTGCAATCGTGAAAGCCAATGTCTAAGAAAGTACGAGAAAGACTTTCGCATAAAGAGAAAACGGTTGAGCGAAGAGATAAGATGCTTGAACACGATTTCTCGGCCGAAAGAGCTACGCTGGAGGAGGTTTTTGATCAGTCAACTCTTATGGTTGTTTTCAGCTTCTTGAGTAGCGGTATGCTCGACGAAGTTAACGGCGTGGTGAGTGCGGGTAAGGAAGCGAGAGTATATTGGGGTACAAACAAAGAAGGTGTAGACTTGGCTGTAAAAATATACCTCACATCATCAGCAGAGTTCCGAAAAGGAATGCTGAAGTATATCGAAGGAGATTACCGGTTTAAGGGGGTCAAGCATGATACGCGCTCGCTGGTCTCATCGTGGGCACAAAAGGAGTTCAGAAACTTGCAGCAGGCTTTGAACGCAAAAGTTAGGGTTCCGAAACCTATCGGAGTAAGGAAAAATGTGCTGCTGATGGAGTTCATCGGCAAAGATGGCACCAGCGCGCCTTGCATGAAGGAGCAACCTCCAGAGAACCCGGAGAAAGTATACAAGTTGCTGCTAACGTATGTAAGTAGACTCTACCAGAAGGCGGACCTTGTTCATGGTGACCTTAGCGAGTACAACGTAATGATGTGGAAGAACAGGCCTGTTTTGTTTGACATGTCCCAATCCGTGCCCCGCTCGCATCCCTTGGCTACATCTCTTCTTGAAAGAGATGTGGCAAATTTAAACAAGTTTTTTAGCCGGCTAGGTGTCAAAGTCCTTACAAACGAAGAAACCTGTAGGCTGGTTACTGACTAATGTCAAGTCAAAGTGGTTTTGTGCGTATCCCCAAGGAACGAGTTGGAGTGTTAATTGGTCC
>DUHG01000137.1 GCA_013330975.1 Candidatus Bathyarchaeota archaeon | reverse complement strand
TCACAAATGGCCAAAACTACGTTTCTACCCACCTTGCTGAGCTTAACGTAGACATCCAAGACGAAAACTCACAATTGTTTAGTTGATGATTTAGCTCCGCAAGCGTTGCAAACAAGAAAAGAAAGACGCTTTTCCTTCACAAGCTTTGTATCAGGTCGCTTGCAAACTGGGCAAGTTACATAGCTCTCAGTGTACCGCAATAACAGTCGCTCGAAGCTGTCCCGCCCAAATTTCCCCTGAAAGATCGCCCTTGATTCATGGTAAGTTGCTGCAGTTGCCATTTCACGAGTAAGGAATTTGAGTATGTGTTGTGGATCACGATCCAAAGCATCAGACAATTCTTTGAAATTGCCAATTATGGTCCTCATACCCACTGTCTGCAACATGATCCTAGGAAGCTCAAGACGCTCTTGCTTAAGCGAGACCTCTGGAATCTGGGCGCAACCACGTTTAAGAAGGTCATTGTAATCATATTTCATCCTAAATCATAACCAGAGATAGCATGACGTAACATTCCTATTAAACACTTTTCACTAGAACCACTAAGAATTCAGATAGGTCACCAAATTGTTGATCAAAACACGCATTACCCTAAAATATATGGTTACGAAGTCAGTAACGTGAAATTAATATTAGTTTCGAATTCACAATTCCAATATTTCCANNAAAAACGCGATAGCCTAAACGAAAAAGTCCAAACTCTAAAAATGCTGCGCGACGAAACTCATTCAAGAATACCAGTGATCACTGAGGAACTAAGAAAAATAGCTGAAAAAATCAATGAGCTCAAGAAAAAAACACCAAAGCGAAAACAAAGAGATCTACAGCAAGAAATCGATGAAATCGAGTGGAAAATACAAACAACCTCTCTCGACCTCGAGGAGGAGAAACAACTAATAGCAAGCGTCAAGCAGCTTGGGATTCAGCTGGATGCCTACAAGAGAATAGAAAATCAGAAAAAGAAAGCCATTGAACTAAGAGAACATATCGACACCCTCGCCAGTCAGGCTAATAACTTTCATCAAGAAATGAATGTCGCTGTTCAAGAAAGCAAGGAAATTCATGCGAGAATGTTATCAAAAATCACAGAGTCAAAGAAAGTCAAGATAGATGCAGACAAACTGCATTCCGCCTATATCGAAGAAAAGGAGAAAATCAAACCTGTCAATGATGAATATCAAATGTTGCTTGAAAGAAGAAGACAACTGCTGGCACTGGTGAAGATAGAGGAAGAAAACGAACGAAAGGGAAGAGAGCATGAAATGAGGAAACACATTATTTCAGAAGCGCGCAACAAGCTTCAGAAGGGAAAAGAGCTTAGTTGGGACGAATTTCAGCTTCTTAACGACGAGAACTCAGAACCACAAAATTAAAGTTAATAACCCAAGGGAACAATAGAGAAAGCGACCCAGATGGAAAAGCAAAGAGCCGCAGACAAAGCTATCCAAAAGCGTATTTTGGTCCTGTGCGTTGACAGAGATGGCGATTTGGAAACTAAAGCAGGGATCAAGACTCCATTATTGGGTCGGAAACAGAACCTAGAGGCTGCAGTCAACCTCGCACTCAGTGATCCCGAAGAACCAGACGCCAACGCAATGTTTGAGGCAATACGTCTCAACGACAAACTACTGAAAGAGAAAAAACCCGAAGAAACATTTGACGTCGCCACCATATCTGGTTCAGAACGGGGTGGAGTAAGCGCTGACAGGAAACTCTCTGCTGAATTGGACGCTATTATACACGAATACAACGCGACTGAAGTAATATTAGTCACAGACGGCTATTCTGACGAAGCTGTTCTTCCACTAGTTCAATCTAGAGTTCCCGTCTCTTCAATCAGACGCATAGTGATCAAACACAGCGAATCCATAGAGGAGACAGCTGCACTTTTCGGCAAGTATTTCAAATTGCTTTGGGATAACCCCAGATACTCGCGGATTGTGCTAGGAATACCAGGAATATTGATTCTAATTTGGGGAATCCTAACTATTTTCAACGTAGCGAGTCTAAACCTCATTGTAGCTGCTGCGATAATATTGGGCAGTATATTTCTTTTCAAAGGTTTCGGTGTGGACAAAGCGCTAAAGGGTCTTTACGAATGGGTAAAAGAGTACTCTCCGCCGCCAATACCCGTACAAATATCCAACTACGCATCAATTGCGGGAATTTTGTGTATTGCAGTGAGCATTTATTTGGGAATCGATAGCGCCGCAAATTACCAGGACCCGCTTCCATTGAATATTGCCGGATGGATTGGCGACATTCCAGTCGTAGCTGGATGGTTCATACTCGGCATGATGGACCTACTGGTCGTTGGAATGGTCATAATACTCATTGGGCGAAGTCTACGTTGGTACTTTGAAAGAGACGCAAGGATACTGCGCAATTCGGCTCTAGTTGTATCTGTAGCTTGGTCTCGCTGGATCCTCGAGGCAACAGCTCAAATTCTTATAGACCCCAGCGCAGGATATGAAACACTAGTTTTTAACGTCGTGGTTGGCATTTTAATCGGAATAGCTTCAGTACTAATTATAGTAATTGTGCATAGATCAGCCAAAGATTTCTTTTCTAAATCACAAGGAACCACTGAGGAATTTGAACAAGGATAGTCTTTCTTCAGTTAGGTTAAAGCAAATCTTTCTGATTGATCNNAAAAAAATAGAGGTCCCGTAGTTGCTTAAGAAGTTCCTCTCAATTATCGGCGTATATGCAATCTATGAAAAATGGTTACTAAGACAGGTAAAGGCAGGAGAGAAGATCGAGCATATCGCAATGATTCTTGATGGCAACAGACGTTGGGCAGTAGAAAACGAACTTAACCCTTGGTTTGGACATCAGAAAGGCGCTGAAACAATCGAGCATTTACTTGATTGGTGTGAAAAGCTCGACGTTAAATTCATCACGCTTTACACATTTTCCGTCGAAAACTTTAGGCGTACACCTCAGGAAATTGAAGAAATCATGCGAATTGCTGAGAAGAAATTCCAGAAGCTTCTTACTGATGAAAGAATTCACAGGAACAAGACACATGTGAAAGTCATTGGGAGCGTTAATCTTCTTCCACAGAAGCTTCAACAGTTAATAGCAACCGTCGAAAAAGCCACAGAGAATTATGACAAACGCTTTCTCAACTTTGCATTTGCTTATGGCGGCAGAGCAGAGATCGTAGACGCAGCAAAAACAATCGCTGAGAAGATCAGCAAAGGAGAATTGAACCTCGAAGACGTTGACGAACCAACTTTCGAGAAATACCTATATACCTCACACATGCCCAGACAAGAACCCGACCTAATAATTCGTACTTCAGGTGAAGAAAGACTAAGCGGTTTTTTGCTATGGCAATCAGCCTATAGCGAACTATGTTTTCTCGACATCTACTGGCCAGACTTCCGTTTTATTGATCTACTTAGAGCCGTACGAACATTCCAGAAAAGAAAGAGGCGTTACGGCGCATAGTTTCCATTAAGAACGTTTTCTTGCGCTAACAATGGAAATAACTTCTTGATTTCTCAAAACGGTATCTTCACCTATCTTTTTTTTGCACCGGGCATCAACTGCGTAAAGGAAACTCGTTCCTAAATCAGAATGAATCACATAGGCAAACTGTCTAGCCGTAGTGCCAGATGGAACCAAGTAAACATCGGGCAAAACTCGCCCATTGTGATCAGATAGGTGTTCAACATCCTCAACCGGATAAACAGCCACCATATTCAACAACTTGAAGTAAGCAATGTTCAACGCTTGCTGAACGCCAGTCGATCCATGTTTTGAAAAAATTCTATCTCTTATTGTTTCCAACGCTCTAATTTGGCTTGGCAAAAGCTCCTCAGAGTTCACTATTTCGAAAGTGCTATCGCCAGGCGTGTATTTCACAAGTTGGTGCTCTGCAGCTCGCCTGAGCGCCAGTTCGGCCTCGGCACAGCAAGGAACAACCTCGTAGTCGAGTTTTTTCAGCCGCTCGAGATTTGCCTCTGCAGTTGGAAGATCTATTTTGTTTGCCACAATTAGTATTGGTTTGGAAATTCGTCTTAATGCATCTACAAATCCAAGAAAGTCCTCGTCATTCCAGGCAGTCACCTTTTCAGCGTTCAATCCAGTTATCCTCATTGCCTCAAGAAGGTGGCTTCGCCTAATCCCCAAACCACTTAATCTATCCTCGAGGATTGTGTAGAGATCTCTTGACTCCGCCTCAGAAGTTCTGGTGAGCTTTGCCCAATCCTTCCTGAGTATAGCAACTATCCACATTGTGATCTCTCGCTCCAAGAATTTCACGTCATCCAACGGATCACGTTCACCGGGCTTGCACAAGCGACCCTCTGAGTCTGTTCCGCCCGAAGCATCAATAACGTGAATCAACGCATCTGCCCTACGTATCTCATCCAAGAATTGATTCCCAAGACCTCGCCCTTCGCAAGCACCTGGAACAAGACCTGCAACGTCGATTATCTCAATAGGAATTAGCCTAGTCCCGCCAACGCATAGGGAATTCTTGGGATTGTCGCTAACGCCAAACTCCGTATGGACACATTGAGTCCGCACGTGCCCAATACCCCTGTTAGGTTTTATCGTTGTGAAGGGATAGTTAGCAATTTCAGCCAAAGCAAGGGTAGCTGCACTGAAGAAGGTGGATTTCCCAGTATTCGGCTTCCCGACAACACCTAGTAATCGCGAGTAGGACCGCTGCATTGTGATTTAAACCTGCAACTGTTTCATCAGCAGAGATATGCTATATCGTTTGCGTTCCAGTTTGGGCAAAATAGTCTCTGTCTAATGCTCCAAATCCGCCTCAGACATACATCGGGGAATTTTCAAGGTGAAAAGGCAATGTCTCTAGGAAATCTTCGTTCTAAATTCTTGAATCTATGAGAGAAGATCGTTTGATTTGGCAGAATTTGGGACTATTCTTCCATCATAATAAGCGTAAGTGTTGAACGCACTTTGTTGAGAGCCCTAATCTTCCGTGTGACCATGTCTTTAAGGTTCTCCATCGTATCAGCTTTTATCTTTGTGATAAGATCATAGACGCCGTACGAGAAGTAGGCCTCCTCCACACCTTCGACTTTCCGTATTTCTCTGAGTACTTCATCTTCAGAACCTGACTCAACATTTATCAATACAAAGGCTCTCGGCATGTCAAAACCGCCTAGTAGCAATTATAAGAGCAGGTAGTTAAATATCTTGTTGCAAGCCACTTATTCCGGCGGGCAATAGGTTTGTTTACTGGCCTCTCGAATTTGCTTGCACAAAAAAGTTATATTGAGTCCTACCGAGAAATGTAGTTCATTACAGGGTTATGCGATGGTCAAGTACATCTTCATTACGGGCGGTGTCTTAAGCTCCGTTGGCAAAGGGATCCTCACATCATCAATTGGCAAGATGCTTCAAACGAGGGGTTTGAAGGTCAATGTCGTGAAAATAGACCCGTATGTCAATGTTGACGCAGGCACAATGAACCCGTATATGCACGGAGAGGTTTTTGTTACTGATGATGGCGGCGAGACCGACCTAGATCTTGGATGGTACGAACGGTTTCTTGATTTGAGTCTAAAACAAGAAAACAATCTTACAACTGGACTCATCTACAAATCTGTCATAGAAAAGGAAAGACGCGGAGATTTCCTAGGACGCTGCGTTCAGATAATACCACATATAACCAACGAGATCAAGCATAGGATAAAGAATATCGCAAAAAGCACTAATGTCGACTTTGTTTTAACCGAAGTTGGAGGAACAGTCGGCGACATCGAAGGTCTGCCATTTTTAGAAGCAATTCGGCAAATGCGTTTAGAAGAGGGATATGATAATACGCTGTACGTTCACGTTGCCCTAGTTCCTGTTTTGGACGTTACGCAGGAAATGAAGACTAAGCCGCTGCAACATAGCGTGAATGAACTGCGACGTATCGGCATCCAGCCCGACATAATAGTAGCTCGTAGTCCGACCATGATTGACGCTGAAATATTGCGCAAAATTGCCCTGTTTGGGACAATACCTGAAGACGCAGTTTTCTGCTCGTATAACGTGGAAACCATCTACCAAGTTCCATTGATCCTTGATAAGCAAGGGATGGGTGAGTTCATATGCAAAAGATTCGGTTATAATTGTCCCAACCAAGATTTTGAAGAGTGGCAACAAGTTGTAAATGCCATCTTGAAGCCAGAAAATGAGGTTAGAGTTGCCCTGATAGGCAAATATGCAGGCTTGTCAGACAGCTACGTTAGCATGAGCGAAGCTTTGCGACATGCTGGAGCTGCAAATCGCACTAGAGTGTGCATAACCTATCTCGAAGCAGAAACACTTGAAAGAAACCCGAAATGCATCGAAGATCTTGGGTCATTTAACGGCGTGTTCATTCCTTATGGTTTTGGTCCCCGCGGAACTGAAGGAAAAATTACAGCCATAAGGTTTGCCAGAGAAAGAAATATTCCATTTCTCGGCATTTGCTATGGTTTTCAGTTGGCGGTAATCGAGTTTGGTCGAAGTGTCTGTGGTCTAAAGGATGCAAACAGCACAGAAATCGACCCAGCCACAAAGCATCCTTTGATAGACCTTATGCCTGAGCAACGTGGTATTGAATACAAAGGAGCAACCATGCGGCTCGGTGCACACAAGATTTTGCTTGAAGCTGACAGCATCGCGCATCGTTTGTACAAACAGAGGGAAATCTATGAAAGGCATAGACATAGATTTGAGGTTAACCTTGAATACATGGACACCCTGAAAGGTAATGGATTATGCTTCACTGGCAAAAGCGCAGACGGGAGAAGAATGGAGACGCTTGAGTTGCCAGAACGTTATTTCTTCTTTGCCTCACAGTTTCATGGAGAATTCAAGAGCAGACCTGCAAGACCATCCCCAGAGTACTATGGTTTTGTCCGAGCTTGCCTCCATAGAAAACTTGGGAGATCAAACCCAGACTTCAGCTAGTCTGCACAAAAAGGTCAGTTTTCAATTATGTGTCTAAAGCAAAATGCGAATATTATAAATAACTCATATTCCCTCTTTTTATTGAGCATTTTTGCCTCGTCTCTCGAAGAAACAGAAAAAGATCCTTGAAATTCTAGCAGTCAAGCCAGAAATGACCACAAGGGAGATTGCTGAGATGATTCATGGCAAGCTTGTAGAGTGCAAGACTAAAGAGTACTCTTCGACCAACCGTAGTTTAAGGGCTCTGGAAAGAGAGGGA
>DUHG01000126.1:3968-4130 GCA_013330975.1 Candidatus Bathyarchaeota archaeon | reverse complement strand
GCGTGGTCTTTCTCAATCATGGCTTTGATAGCGGACAACTTTGGATCTGTGAGTATGTGCTTGATCTTCTCCTCTTCTCCGTTTTTCTTCGCAACCATATTATTTGCACCTGCCTTAGTTGTTGATATAGCAGGATCACCTTAAAAGATTTAACCTATATTA
>DUHG01000126.1:193-3960 GCA_013330975.1 Candidatus Bathyarchaeota archaeon | reverse complement strand
CAAGGAAGGAAGGTTTAAATAAATTATACCTAATCTTGTACTTTGCTTCAAGTTTAGCTGGATGAAATTGAATGTCACAAGAGTTTCGCCATATACTCAGAATAGCAGGTGCCGACGCGGCAGGCACCTTAAAGACAGTTTACGCGCTTACAGAGATAAAAGGAGTAAGTCACGCCCTCGCGAATGCCATATTGAAGAAGGCAGGCGTNNGAAGACATAATTGAAGACCTATCAAAAAACAACCTTCCAAACTGGCTTTTCAACAGAAGAAAAGACTTCGAAACAGGAAAAGACGTGCACCTGATGAGTGCAGAATTAGTTTTGAGAACAAAAAACGACATTGACCAAGCCAAAGAAATAAGGTGTTGGCGAGGATACCGCCACGCGTATAGCCTAAAAGTGCGTGGTCAACACACCAAAACCACAGGCAGAGCAGGCAAAGCCTTGGGTGTCAAGAAGAAGACATTAATGGGCAAACCTGGAGGCTCAACTGAGGGAGGCAAGTAAACATGGGCGATCCGAAGAAACAAAGAAAGAAGTATGAGACACCAAGATTTCTCTGGCGCCAAGACGCGCTCCAAGAAGAACTCAAACTCTTGGGGCAATATGGCTTGCGGAACAAGCATGAACTCTGGCGTCACGAAACAGCACTTTCCAAATTTAGAGGCATAGCCCGCTCACTCATTGGCAAAGATACGGAAGAACGCGAAAGAATGGAAAACGAACTCTTGACACGCCTGAAAAAAATCGGCGTTCTCCAAGAAACAGCTGCCTTAGACAACGTTCTGGACTTGTCAGTTGAAGATATGCTCGAGCGTAGACTGCAGACGGTTGTCTTCAGGAAGGGCCTGGCAAAAACTCCCTATCAATCACGCCAGCTGATAACGCACGGACACATCCTGATCGGTAACCGAAGAGTAACAATTCCAAGCTACACAGTCTCAAGAGAAGATGAACCCCAGATCAGNNAGAGGACAAAGAGGAGGCAGACGATTCTGAGCAGCAGCAAACGAACAGAAAAATGGGGCGTCGTCCACATATTCAGCAGCTATAACAACACCCTCATTCACATTACAGATGTTTCTGGGGCAGAGACGATATCCCGAACCAGCGGAGGAATGTTCGTCAAAGCCGACCGCATGGAATCCTCACCCTACGCGGCTATGCGTGCAGCCACAGCCGCAGCAGAAGCTGCAAGAGACAAAGGAATAACAGCAGTACACATTAAAGTCCGAGCACCAGGCGGATCAGGCCCACGCACACCTGGACCTGGAGCTCAAGCGGCAATTCGTGCACTTGCCAGGTTCGGTTTCCGCATAGAAAGAATCGAAGAGGTTACGCCCATTCCGCACGACGGCACAAGGAGACCCGGCGGCAGAAGAGGCAGACGAGTGTAAACCACAAGTCAAAGGAATTGTCAAGAGAAAAATTGAAATAATACACCGTTACATCCATTGAACCGCAACGTCATCCCGTTTGCAGTCCAGTTTGGAGTGTTACACCGAAGTGAAAATCGAAATCATTGAAAAAGACGCTATGAACCTACGCATATCCATCAAGGACGTAGATGTCCCCCTGATGAATGCCTTGCGGCGCATAGCACTGGCTGAAGTCCCAAGCATGGCCATAGACGAAGTTGTCATGATTGAGAACTCGGCTATTCTGCAGGACGAAATGGTAGCTCACAGACTGGGACTAATACCTTTGAGAACTGATTTGGACACCTATAATCTTCCTGAAGAATGCTCCTGCAAAAGCGAGTTCGGCTGTCCACAATGCCGCGTTACACTCGTTTTGAACGCAGAAGCCAAAGAAGGAACCAGAACGGTATATTCAGGCGAGCTAATCAGCGACAACCCAGAAATCGTGCCTGTTTCTGACAAGATACCAATAATCAAACTCGCAAAAGGCCAGAAACTAAACCTTGAAGCCTACGCCAGACTTGGAAAAGGTAAAAACCACGCCAAATGGCAACCAGTTTCCATGTGCGCCTACAAATACTACCCCAAGATAGAAGTCCCAACAGACAAATGCCCAGAATGCCAGAAATGCGTAGAGATCTGCCCCAAGAAAGTATACACCATCAAAGACGACAAATTGTCTGTCAAAGACTTGTTGGCATGCAACCTCTGCATGGATTGCGTCGAAGCCTGCCCAACCGAACCAAAGCGTGTAAAAGTGGAGTGGGACAAAAACGCCTTCATAATGAACATAGAAACAAATGGCGTTCTTCCACCCGAGAGAATATTACAAGAAGCAACAAAGATACTGGACAGACAGTTGCAGGATTTTGAAGAACAGATTAAAGTGGAATAACATGAAAGACACCAAATCCACGAACCCTGAACGCTTAACACTCATCAGCTACCTCAAGAAACAAAGCAGAGAGAAAAACGCAGGAATTTGGCTGGATATCGCGGAAAACATAGCAAAGCCTAAGTCACGCCGCACAGCAGTAAACCTGAGCCATATAAACAGAAACAGCGAAAAAAACGAAACAATTGTCGTGCCAGGAAAAATCCTCGGAACAGGCACTTTGAACCATTCATTGACCATAGCAGCATTCGAAATATCCGACAACGCAAAAGAAAAACTAAAAAAAGCAAAAGCAAAATACCTCTCCATCGAAGAGCTCGTTGCGAAGAATCCAACGGGAACAAAAGTCAAGATAATACGGTGAGACAAATGCAAACCACTAAAAGCCAACCAAAAGAAAAAACATCCAAGCCCAAAGCAACACGCATTTTTGTAGACGCTGAAGGACTCATACTTGGCAGAATGTGCAGCAAAGTAGCGAAGAAACTACTAAATGGAGAAGAAGTCGTGATACTCAACTCGGAAAAAACAATTATTTCCGGTAAAAGGAAAAGCAAAGTAGCTGAAGCCAAGCAATTCCTCGAAGTAGGCGCCCCAAGAAGAGGGCCATTCCACTACAGGAGACCCGACATGATTGTCAGGAAAACCGTAAAAGGCATGCTGCCAGCCAAGCAGCCAAAAGGGAAAAAAGCCTTCGAGAACCTCCGTGTATACATGGGAATCCCGTTTGAATTTAAAGACCAGAAAACCGAGAGGTTTCCAGAAGCAGAATCTGCAAAACTCAAAGGTCCAAAGCTAACCCTCGGCGAATTGGCGAAAGAATTAGGATGGAACAAGGTAGAATAGTTATGCCAGAGAAAAAGAAAGTATTAGTTGTCAGCGGAAAAAGAAAAACGGCAAATGCACGCGCGGTTGTAAGACCAGGCGCCGGAAGAGTCCGGGTGAATCGAACACCCATAGAGATTTTCGAGCCTGAAATAGCTAGGGCAAAAATCATGGAACCCCTTCTGCAAGCTGGAGACGATGTGTGGAAGCAACTGGACATGGATATTAGAACTTCAGGTGGAGGATACATGGGTCAAGCAGAAGCTGCTCGTATGGCCGTTGCCAACGCATTACTAAAATGGACCAAGAGCGGTCACCTAAGAACGGTATTCACCGAATACGACAGAACCATGATCGTCGGAGATTCAAGAAGNNAGAGGGAATAGAAGTGATAATTCCAGTAAGATGCTTCACCTGCGGAAAATTAGTCGGAGACCGATGGGAAGAATTTGCGCGAAGAATAAAGACCGGTGAAAGTGCCAGCGACGTCCTCGATAGCTTAGGAATCAAACGATATTGTTGCAGGCGAATGCTGCTCTCTAATGTTGAAATAATCGATGAAGTCCTCCGCTTCTACGAAGAATCGGAGAAGAGAAAAGAAAACCGCAGCTTCTACTAGTCGCTTC
>DUHG01000126.1:0-174 GCA_013330975.1 Candidatus Bathyarchaeota archaeon | reverse complement strand
CCATAATCGCGTCGTAGTTGAATCCGAAGTAGTCGCAGTACTCACACACCAAAGCTGCAATTATGCGCATGTCCCGCTTGCCAGCTGCTGCAATCTTCAGGTCTTTGTTTGCTCCGAATATGTCGCCCCGAGTGTAAATAACGCCACCATGCATCCCCGCACCCACAAATCGCG
>DUHG01000072.1:3421-7947 GCA_013330975.1 Candidatus Bathyarchaeota archaeon | reverse complement strand
CCTAACGTTGTGTAACCTCTCGTCTGTGGGCAGTTCGGCGTCGTTCGTCGTGTGTTGGACTAGAATTTAATCCAACCAACACAAATTCTCATTCACTTTCTCATACTCATCCACCCTCTCCACTCAACGCGCACACAAAGAAAACTGGAGATGAGAAAAATATTTGAGCAAAACCAAAGTAATGAGCTTGTACGGGAACATTTTATGACTCAAGAAATGGAAAAAGGGCTTAAAAAGATGGGCGTAACAGTCTCGAAGCTGCTACTGGCGATCGTGGCCATAATCTTTGGGGTTCTGGTGATCGTTTTTCCAGATTTGCTGGTATGGATAGTTGGGTTATACTTCATAGTCCAAGGAATACTGCTGTTACTCGACTACATGGAATCAAAAAAGAAATAGCACAAACAAAAAAGTCTATGCCCCATTTTTTTGTTTTTCATTTCAGTTTGGATGCACGCGTTGTTCCCAAACCTTTTGTGCATCTTGGAAGAAAGAAACAAAGGGTCTTCGACCATCGCCGTTAATTTTTTGACTAAAATCTAATCTAAAATTCAGCCCTCGAGCCCCAAATCAACTACTTCTGCCTAAAGCCTTCTCTCTTGCTGCCTCTCTCTGAAGAAAAACAGACAAAAAACACACGCAACGCACGCTACAAAGCATTTCGAAAGAGAAATATAGGTCTCGAAGAAGCTAAATGAAAGGGTTCAACTCATACCTACAGAAGAAGCTAAGACAAAAAAAGACAAGCTATCAAGCACACTAGCTACTGCATTCACAATAATGCTCCTGGCTGCAACGATAACCACTGCCTACAGCGTTTGGCAGGCTTCCGTATATAACTCACAAGGCGGCAGTTCAAGCTCAAAGGCGAATGGACTAAGATCTTTGTCTAACAGCTACCTCTCAGAAGGACTCATTCAGAGGAATATTGATGCAAACACTTTCATAAACTGGGTCACGGCAGTATCTAACAACGACAATGCATTAGCGAGCTTCATAGAGGAGCGTTTCAGGGAAGAATTCAAACCTGCCTTTTATGCTTGGCTTGGTTCGACAAATACGACGGAAGAAATTCCTCCAGGTACCCCTTTCGATCGCCCTGAATACAAAAACGCGAACATAGAAATGAGCCAACAAATAAGTCTAGAGATAGATGCGCTTGCGGCAGAGTCCGATCTGTATGGCAAATACTCTAACAGGCTGGTGCTTGTAACAGTTTTGACGGCTACAGTAGTGTTTTTAGCTTCACTTGAGTCAAAGATCGAACGATCAAAATACTTGAAAATCTTGATCTTAGCAGTTGCCATAGCGTTATTCCTCGTAGGCTGGTCGATAATAATCTCAATACCTCACGCATGGAGCTATTGATAGAGTAACCCGGGTATTTCTATAATGACAAAAGATTAGGAACTCTATCACAAGATACAAACCATGCTTCAACTAAACGCACCAAATTAAACTTCAGCAAAATTTCACCACAAAAAAGGGATTTGATTAGGGAAGACCTTTAGTTTATTGTTCTACTTCCTTTATTTCTGCTAATAACGCGTTCTTCATAACTGATTCAATACCGTTCAAACAAGCAGCTTTCAGAATCACCATTCTTCCATCCAGATTCCAGAAAAAGGGTATGTCCAATATACCCCTGAGCAAGCCTTACGTCCATTCTGAGTAAAAAAACAATTGTGTACTATATTATTAAGAGACATTATACCTTTTCCCACGTCACGCAACCCAAATCTTTCTAACCTCAAGTCGAGTCCAGACGCATTATTATTTTTCATAGAAATCTGGTCCCCAAACCCAAACGAACTATTTTAACTCCTACTCTATCCTTACCCTCACCTACTAACTCTCTCAAACAAAAATGAAAAACAGACGCCGAAAAAGGGGGAGATAGTTGCTATTCGTGTCGGGAAACTAAAGGAGGTTTATGGCTTCCTGTCTAGGCACAGCTACGAGGGTTTCCGTTGCAACGACCTCTGCCACACCTAAGGAGAATTTCAAGGCTTCTTTTTCATTTGCTGCTTCAAACACAACGACTGTATCGTAGCGCCCTAGAGTCCAGTACCAGTTCAGGATCCTTATTCCCTTCTTCTTGAACTCCTCTACCTTTTCAGCGGCGTCGCCAGCAAGTGCCTTTTCAGGCTTCTTCCTCATTTTGCCCAGACTCACAAAAATCAACACTCATCACCCCCTCTAAGTTTGCGGCTAGCGTTGAAGTTCTGGAACTCGCTCAGCAAGCTTGACCCAGTTTCCTTCCACAGCTTTCTGTATTAACGGCGAGATCCCCGCAAGAGCCTGCGGAGGCATAACCTTCACCCAACCTTTTGCGACGAAGACCTGATCCTCTAGGTCAAGCAAGGGAAACAGCCATTGGATCAAAGTTGGAAACTTGCCAGGAGGCACACTTTTTGCCAGGAGCGCACCTATGGCTACCTGTTCGTCGTCAGTCGTTCGTTCCCTGAGAATCGGGTAAAGATGAGCATCTTCCTTGTTTAGATGAATCCTCAGAAACGAATCCAAGACAGCTGTCGCCCGGGCAGTGGTCAAAGGGTCAGGATTCTGTCGCATCTTCTCCAAACCATTAACCATATTGTCAAGTTCTCGATGGTCCAGCAGATAGGGCATCGACAACCGGGGTGCCAGCTTTTCCATAGCGGGGAAAACCGCTGCTTCCTCGCCCCTTGCATGATAGTCCAAAAGCTCGTTCAATGTGTGAAGTCGAGCCAGAACGGAGCTGAAGTCTCCGCCTTCGCGAGCTGTTCTGTAGACTATTTCATCGATTTGGAAAATGTCACGGCGAAAAGCAGTATGGAAACAACGAATAGTGTCTATAGGTCTTGACAAAACGCTCCTCCTCACCAATCCAAATCAAGGCAATTCTCTGGCGTATGAGTCAGACTAACCAAAAATTCCAAGGCATTTTCACCTAATACAATCAATTCTAATTGTTTCTTTGANNGACTTTGGTGGTTTACTATACTCGAACTGGAAACTCGAAATTCGCCGCAGAGACAATTGCCGCAGAACTAGGAGCCGACATGGAAGAAGTAGTTGACTTGAAGAGTCGCCAGGGCAAACTCGCCTATATGTCATGCGGCAGGGACGCCATGAGCGGAAAAGAAACCGAGATCGCCCAGACGAATAGGAATCCAGCTGATTATGACCTCATAGTCATCGCACAACCCGTTTGGGCTTGGAGTCCGACGCCTGCAATCAGAACTTACGTGAACAAGAATGACTTGTCTGGGAAGAAGGTGGCGTTGTTCTTTGGGGGTTCGAGTTTGCGTGAAGCCGTCGAGAAGACTAAGGCGTTGATGCCTAACTCTGCCTTTGTCGGTGAGTTGGCGGTGGACGAACCGTTGAAGAACAGGGAAGAGGCGGAAAGGAAGATAGCTGAGTGGTGNNTAGTTGATTCGAAATACAAAAAGAGCCTTCGGTACACTGTTGGAAATCCATATTTCATGATGTTGATAATTCTCATAATAACTTTGGCTGCTGGCAGAATTTACCTTGAGGTTTACCTCGGAGTAGTCAGAGACATGGCGAAAGACCTAGAGATTGTAATTCCTCTTATTGCACTCTTAATAGCATTTCTTGCAGTGATAGAAAAAGAGACCGATAATGCTTCAATTATTGGAAATTATAAGAAGTTAAGAAAAGACAAGATAGTAAATGAAAATAATGCGCCACTCCTCAAGTCACTAGTAATAATGAAGACAAAACAGATAGAAGTAAATTTGGAGCAAATCTACAGTATGAACAAAGACATGTTTACTTTGGAAAAACTATTAGAAGGACTCTACCACTGAGAAGAAATAGCTACACCAAAAACCCTAGCGCCTATTAGTTTTTATTGAGAGAGGATTAGTAGGATAGTAAATGCCATATTCACTAGCGATTTAGATGGCATTAGCTCGCGCGAAAAGCATTTGATTTCTGCTTTTACCGACAATCGTTATTGCTCCCATTCTTCTGAGCGAATAAGTCATTTTTCGAGATTGACTAACAGGTATTCCGAGGCTTTCGGAGAGATTTCTGTTCGAAAAAGGATCAAGCAGATCTTCAGGAAGAAAATCGAGAAAGTCTGTCTTGCGTTCGAAGATTCTTCTCTCGAAGACGCGGATAAGCTTTCTGTCCTCTATACTAGCACCTTTCCTTCTCCAACTTCCCCTTCCATCATCACACCATATCTCTTCCAGTTCGATCATCAAAACCTCCACGCTGAGATTGTCCTTGGAAAAAAGGCTCGGTATTCTGATCAATTCGCTGAAAAGGTCAGATAAGCAACCCTTCTTCGGAGACCTTCTTCTTCCAACCGTCTCTCCCGTGCCCTTTGATCTGTGAACTATCCATTTCATTTTGGGTATAGGATAGACGATGCGAACCCTGTGGTCATTGAGGAGACGCAGAAGTTTCGGTTTTATCGCTGAAAAATTAGCAGTCTGTATTTCGATTAAAAGGTCTCCACGCACTATGTCCACTACAAAATCGTCTACTTTAGCTTCGAGTTTGTCTCCCTC
>DUHG01000072.1:0-3393 GCA_013330975.1 Candidatus Bathyarchaeota archaeon | reverse complement strand
ACCAATCTATCGAAAGAATCAAAGGTGAATGGAAACAGCAGCGGATTATATTCGTGATGAAGGGAATCAATCAGCACATGCGATAGACTTCCAGCGAGACAAACCATAACCATGCCCCACGAGAAGACACACCTGCGCCTCACAGCCTTATAGTCAAGCTTGAAAACGTAAGAAACGACCGCCGAATAGGTAAAAACTGTCAGAACCACAGAAAGCAACGTAGACAGCGTGACAGCACCCAAAAGACTGTGAAGAACGAGCCTTGAATACTGCCCGCCTGTGATGACGTAAAGAAACGGTATTTCCAAGTCTGGAGCCATCGTGCTCACAAGAAGAGCTGGAAGGCTCAACTGCGGTTTTAAGGCTCTTGCCAAATAGGCTACGCTGCCATGAATCGGTGTAAGGGGCATAGGGACTTCAAAGAATCAAGAGGGTAAATATCGATATAAAAAGCGAGCGTTGACCCTAAAGAACAGACTGTTCTCCGGGGAGAGTCAAGTACGTTTCAAGCTCGTATAATTCATGCATGGCGATTCTAATCCAATCCAACCCGCAAACACTTTAAGTTGTTGCCAAGAATACAACTAGAGTATATGTAAGAATGTGATGTTTTATGTCTCTTATTGATTTGATGCTCAGCCGAAGGAGCATTAGACGCTACGAAAACAAAGACATACCTGAAGAGGTTTTGAAGCAAATTCTTGAGGCTGGCAGACAGGCTCCATCTGCTGCCAATAGACAACCTATTCGCTTCGTCATCATGAATGATGATGACATGCTTAAGAACCTGTGCGATACTTTGGTCAGCCGTTTTGTCAAAGCTGCTCCCGCTGCTATTGTTGGGTGCGCAGACGTAAAATCACTTTTAACTGGAAAATGGGCGATTGTTGATGCCACAATCGCAATGCAGAACATGGTTATTGCCGCATGGACTTTAGGGATCGGCTCATGTTGGATTGGAGCCTGCAAGGAAGAAAAAGTGAAAGAATTGTTGAAAATCCCCGATAAATGGAAAGTTGTTGCACTGGTAACCCTCGGTTATCCTGCTGAACAGCCAAAACCAAGAAAGAAGAAATCATTCGAAGAAATGTTTAGCTTCAACACTTTCTAACTTGGTTCTTTCAAGTCTGTCTTCTCACAGATTTCTTTCATCCTTTCAGGATGGGAAACTATCGAATACAACTGGGGATTTTGGCGGCAACTCTAATTGGCGCGGACCAATATGGTTTCCAATAATTGCTCCTCTCATTTGAGCGCTATTAACCCTGTATTCTTATTACGGTGATGACTTCAAGGTTGAGTGCTCAACCGGTTCTGGCAAACAGATGAGCTTGTTTGAAGTCAGCAAAGAAATTGCGATGCGATTAATCGGGATTTTCACGCAGGACCACACTGGCCAACCACCGGTGTACGGCGAGACTAAGAAATTCCAAGCCCCCTTCTGGAAAAACAACGTCTTATTCTACGAGCATTTCCATGGCGATAACGGTGCAGGGCTCGGAGATAGCCATCAGACAGCATGGACAGGATTGTGAGCAATACCCGTTTTAACTCTCCCTTTAAATCGTGCTCTGAGCAGCACAAACCAAATTCAAGGCCAGGAAATCTATACACAAACCTTTTTTCCCAACCACTCAATAATTACTTGTGGAAATCAACACAAACAATTCATCGTGGGTGATATAAAATTAGCAAAAAACGAAAGATGAAGCATGTCGACACTGATGATGTTGAAGAAGTGCAAGGGGAAGTAGATACTGAAGACATTTATGATGATGCACAAAGAGAAGAGATGCTTGATGATGACGAAATAACAGCTGCAGAAAATGCCTTCATGGAAGGCAGAGAAAAACAACCAGAAAAAAGAAAGGGCTCAAAGAAAACTGGACATGACGATTCGGTCTCGGTAGAACTTGCCAAAAACGAGTACCAAGAAGACTGACCAAAAGACAGATCCCAAGATAACTCACTCTTCACCGTCCTTTTGCTTCACCAACATTCCAAGAAGAACTAGTAATCCCTGTCTCTTTTCCAGATGTTGAGGGAGCATTGACCCCAACAGTAACTGCTGCCCTTGTAGATGCAGCCCCCACAATTTGGCGAATCAAAATACCTGCGATTACTCACAAAACTTTCTCCACAAATAACATGTGTAGCNNTAGCCAGAGAGGAACAGGAGCTTGTCCGACTGAAAAACTAGGCGGCGTGTTTTGCCTCAAGTTTTCTCGCTGTTTTCCTTTGCCGCATCACTCGTCTAAGCCTATAGCTGATTGGCACTCTATAGATGGTCCCATGAGTGTTCTTGTAATACTTTTTTCCTTTACTTTTCAGTTTTTCTTTTCTTCTTTTCAAGCTACTCAGTTCTCCTTCATCCTGATAACATGAGAATGACGGCTATTTGAGTGTGCCCATTACTCTCTTGGTAGCAAACTGGCATCCNNTCTGCATGAAGCTTCTCTTTCAGAACCCTAATGGTTGCCTTCACAAGAGGTTCATATTCAACATTTGCCCTTGTCCCAGCCAAATATTCAGAACCGCCCTTCCGGTGCACAAACTTGTTTCGCTCCTCCGCCACTTTTTGCATAACCTTGAAATCCTGTTTATCTATCACATGCATAATGAGGAGATAATCAGCGATCTCCCCTAGACGTATCCCTTCAAGGAGCTTGTCCACCAGTTTTGATTCAACCTCTTTGGATTCAAGATAATCTCTAATTGCCACAAANNCATTTTAAGAATTAGAACTTTTCCTTTCCATGCCTCTTTTTCACTCTGGGCACTTCAAACAGGAGCAGAAAGATGAAGACTGCCCATTTTATTTTTCAGATGACAACTCAGCGGTCAATTATTCTAAGGTTTGAAGAGAGATTCTAATTCATTTGTGTGCACTAAATTCTAATCCAATCAACGAATCTGCGGTAGATAATTTATTTCTGAGAAAAGGCAGTTCAATGGAAACCCTCTGTCAAGTGGCTTTTTGAGTTGAAAAACACGATCTTGATGAGCTTATTAGTTTGTTTGTTGATAGTCAACTTGATGTTCAGTGTCTTCTTGGACGCCGAATGTTGCTTAGACATCAATAAACAGCAAAAAAGGAGTGAAAAATATGACGGAAGAAACAACACCCAAACCTGTAGCCGAAAAAGTAGAAGAAACAANNCGAAAGCGCTTCATAAAAGATCTAGCAGTCAAATCGATAGGCATCGGAACAGAAGAGCTGCCTGCAAGAGAAGGCGAAAACAGGTCAAGAAACGTCTCAATAATAGAGATTGAACTAGCCAAGAAATAGATCATTACTGAACTTGAGAAAAATTATCACCTAATTCATCGCAAGCACCGCTGAATTTCTCGATTCAATTCCAGCAAAAAATGGTAAGGTGATGACTCTCTCTA
>DUHG01000053.1 GCA_013330975.1 Candidatus Bathyarchaeota archaeon | reverse complement strand
ATTATGCAAAGCATGTAGACTTTGGAGCCAAAACTCCTCTCTCTTTCTTTTTGCTGGAAATACTTGTGAAATGAAAAGTACATAAGATCTGACTGGGGATATTCCGGATACGAAATATGCCTTTTATGTCATGTTTAATTTCATGGTCATGGGGGAAAGAGCGAGGAGAAAGGAGAGGCTCCCTGCCCCACCTTTTAAGGAAACTTTGAAGCCTCTCCAAAATGTTCTATTCTCTTTCGCGACGAAAGGTCATCACTGCTGGATTGTTACACATTTTTGTGTTCAAAAATTATATTAGATCAGTCAGTCAGCAGTGTTTTGATGCGCAACCGAAAAAGGCTTGCCTTATTTCTATTAATGCCATTAGTAGTTCTCTTCTGGTTTTTCGGATGGGTCCTATACTGGACGAGCTGAATTCAAATAAGAGAGCTATCTAATGCACTCGCATAGCATATACCATCGTTTCCAATTGGGATATTCCCGTTTTGAAATATGCTTTTTATAGCATCTTGAGATTCAAGCTATGACGAAGATGGGACAGAGAAACGCGCTCCTCTCACTGCACTAATCGCGGATGCCCGGCTTAGGTTTCTGCATTTTCCTAAGCTGGGCATCAAAACATGGCGCTTTTCATTTATTTTGCCATTCCAAAGTCAGTCCTTGAATACAACCAGTTCAACCAAAAATCAAATTCTTGGCTTTCCATGGTGAAAAACAGTTTAATTGTCAATCTACTCTACTTCAATTTGGCGGAACTTAAGTGATAACGACAATGGATTCATCTCTAATTGCACCATGTGGAATGAATTGTGCACTCTGCGCAGGTTATTTGGCACTGAAGAACGATTTGAAAAACAAAGGAGTAAAAATGATCAGTTGCCTTGGCTGCAGACCTAGAAATAAGAAATGTGGTTTTCTCAAAAAACAATGTCCTAAACTGTCCAAAGGCGAGTTGACTTTTTGCTTTGAATGCCCCAGCTTCCCGTGTAGCAGGCTAAGAACAATAGATCAAAGGTACAGGACCCGATACAGGATGAGCATGATAGAAAACCTGAAATCAATAAAAGAAAATAGGCTTGAAAAATTCATTGCGGACCAAAAGGAAAAATGGAAGTGTCCTAATTGTGGAGAAATATTGTCTTGCCACAATGGCCTCTGCTTCAAATGTGACCTCGAAGAGCTTAGAAATCGAAAACAAAAATACCGCTGGAATGAAGCTGAAGACTCAAAGCACAAACCAGCCTTGACCTAATTAGACAAGACTCCCGAAAACTCTAGTCATTCTGGTTCACCGTGGAACAAGGAACTGGAAATCAGCATGTCAGCAGTTGCTCTGTTGCAGGCAGTCGGAATATTGTACAAAACCGCTATGCGGAGTACTGCTTTAACGTCGACGTCATGCGGCTGAGATTCTAATGGGTCCCAGAAGAAGATTAGACAGTCGAGGGTTCCATCGGCGATTAATGCGCCCAGCTGCATGTCTCCACCGTAGGGACCGCTCTTGAGCAGGTTGATCGTTAGTCCTGTCTTTTCGATTATCTTTTTTCCAGTTGTTCCTGTCGCGTACAAACAGTAACTAGATAGGGAACCTTTGTTGAAATCACACCATTCAACTATGTCTTCTTTTTTGTTATCGTGCGCTACGAGAGCGATATTCTTCATTCCTCATAATCCCGAAGGGTATTCAAAGAAAACTGTTCTAAATAACCCTTAGCTTGCTCGCCAAAAGAATTGAAGGGGAAACAAAAAAGACCACGCTAAAAAACCCTCTAATACAACGAGCCTCACATTGGATACGAAGGCAAAAGACCGTGGAAACAGATAAACTGGAATTCAAACGGAGCCTGCTGCTTGGAGGAAACATAATGATTCTTATCTGGACCGCAATAGCCTCAGTTGCCATCTGGCTCGCGTACACTTGGGCAAGCTGGATCTTCTTCCTGCTAGCTATTGCCATGATATTCATAATCCTAAGGAGACTCGGCTGCAACACATGCGCCTACTGCAAATCATGCACGGCAGGGTTTGGCAGGATTTCAGGCTGGTTTTTTGGAGATCGCACAGTCAAAGACACAAGAAACAAGACAGCTCTAGCCTTCGTTATCATAATTTATGGATTGTTGGGAGTCATTCCAATCTCTCTCATGTTGAGCTTGACAATTCAAGAGTTGGATATTTTCAAAGCGTTTGTTCTAGCCTGTCTTTGGGGCTTCTTCATTTATAGCATAGCAACATGGCTTAAGAAAAACTAAATTGAACTAAGCTATGCGAGAGAGGCTAGAGATTCCTCAGCAAACTGATCCACGCGATAGTAAGCATAGACGACAACTGCAGCTTCTGCAATTATTACCACCAACAGAAAGACAGCGACAAACTTCAGCAAATTTGCAAAGACCTGCGCCAACTGGACGTCCACATAGCCGTTCACAGTGACAAGCCAGCCCCACCAAGAAAGCTGGTGCATAGTTACAAACCCTTCCAAGTCCACACTGATCCAGAAACACAGAAGCGACATAACAATAGCAAGGACACACCCTCCCGCGGAGAGGTATTTCCAATCTGAGGCGATCTTGGAATACGCACTGACTCGCGTCCCAGAACCTGCAGGTGAAAGAACATATTTTACAGTCTTTTTTGCATGTTGCGGAGATATTCCCCAGATGGACCCCTGCTTGACAACAACAGATACTGGAGCCTCTTCGGATATTACCACGCAGCCTTTCCCGGTTAGCATTGACCTGAGTAATGCAAATGTGCTCCCGATCTCTGTGTTCGCTACCTTTTCGATCAAAAATGACGACAACCTAGCGCGGCTTTTCGGAGGATTTAAAAAGACGTTTTTCATAAGGCGATCTAACCGAGCCCTTTAGCGCAGATCGCTGGCGCTCCAGATTCTTGATTCTCGCATAGAGTTTTGAGACTTTAGTCTTGGAAGGGGCTCTTGGTTTTATTGGTCGAACAGGCACGGGGGTAAAAGGTTTGTTTGTTTCACCCTTTCGTCTCTTTCGTTTGATTCGCGTCTCTCTCACCTTCTTGAAAACCACCAACCCTTCTCTGAGGTTAACCTCTTGTACGTCCCAACCTGAATCTAGCCACGATCTAGCATGTGCACTCGAAGGTGAATTAGCCCACCATCCCACATCTTTGTAAGCACTCATCGGAAGATTGCTGCCAATCAAACCGTCAATTCTGGCTAAGGAAAGGGTCACAAGCTTGGTGAAAGAACCCCTGAACTTCAAATGCGCAGCGAGACCAGCATACTTTGAGACCGATCTGGGCGCCACCACGCGCCTCGCGCAGTGCAGACAAAGCGGTTCGAGAGGATTGCCCGTAGCCACGTCAGGAACCATGCAATCTCGGCAGAAAAGACGCTTGCATCTGCTGCACTTTCTCAATCGGTAAGCGCGAAGGACTCTACCGCAGATTCCGCATTCTTCTCTGAAAGACATGAGCCAGTCACGGCGGACGGTTATTCTGAGGCAGCTCGGAATATTTAACTTTCACTGACTGAAACTCCAAGAATTGTTCAGTCTTTTGGAAAACCTTAAAACCATTCACAACTAAACGAGCCCTATTCTGAACCAAATTACAAGCCCAACAAACCAGCAGGAAACGTAAAATGTGGCTCGGTAGCTACAGAGGACTACACAGGGAAGCAAGATATCTGATCTACGCAGCGCTCTTGCCATCCGTCGCCTATGGCATGCTATACACAGATCTGCCATATTTCCTCACAAACATCCAAGGGCTCTCCGACTCTACAATGGGATTTATTCTGGCTGTAATGGGTGTTTCAATGGTCGGGGCAAGCATACTCCTGGGAATAGGCGCAGACAAATATGGGAGAAGAAAAGTGCTAGTCGCGGGCAACATAGTAGCCAGCGCCACTTTGCCAATCTTTGCCTTGACCGCCAACCCAATGATCTTGATAATTGCAGCAATCCTCCAAGGAATCAGCGAGGGAGCCTCATCCGCAGCAACTGGCGCATTGCTTGCGGACAAATGCGACGACACAAGACGAAACAGTGCATTTGCCCTCTCAGCCTTCGTCGGGAGCACCGCATTCGCAGTGGGAAGCGCGTCGATATACTTTGTTGAAGTTTTCCAGATTTTCGGGTTGGATCAAAAGGGAAGCTACGTTTTGCTCTTTATCATTTTGGCCGCGTTAAGTGGAGCTTCTACACTGATCATGCTCAAGATCACAGAGTCAAAATCATTGAAAAGAACAGAAGCAAGAATTAGAGACTTGCTGCCCCAGAAATCCGGGGGTGTGTTGGCTAAATATGTTCTTACTGGTGCCACAATAGCCTTTGGAGCAGGATTAGTCGTTCCATTAATGACAAGATGGTTTGACCTCAGATACGGCGTTCCAGACACTGTGAGTGGTCTTTTGCTTGCCGTCACAAGCTTTGTAATTGGAGTCGCTACGCTAGCCGCGCCCTACCTAGCCAGAAAATTTGGTTTGGTCAAAGCAGTTGTGGCAACGCAGTCAATTTCAATGCTATTCATGCTCGCTACCCCAATGTCTCCATACTTTATCATCGCTGGCGCCATTTATACGGTAAGAGCCTTCCTCATGAACATGTCTTCACCACTGCAACAATCGATGATTATGGGCCTTGTTAGAGATGATGAACGTGGAGCCGCGTCAGGAATAAGCTCAGCATTTTGGAGACTGCCAAACGCTATTAGCGCTTGGATAGGCGCTTCAATGATGGGTATTGGACTCTTGTATGAACCATTCTATCTGGCTACCATATTCTATGGCGTCTCGATAATTATGTTCTGGTTCTTCTTCCGAANNAACTATCCTTTGACAACCGCTATAGGCACAAGCCTCGCAACTTTCGTAGCAATGCCAATCTGGTCACTAACATCAGCAACAACATCAACGTTCTTGTAAGCAGGATCAGCCTCCTCCGCCAATACTTGAACGCTAGCCGCTCGAACTACTATGCCACGTTTCTCCAAAGCGGTCTTGACATCTCCGCCCCAATACCTTCGCTTGGCAGCCGAACGACTCATCATGCGCCCGGCGCCATGAGCCGTCGAGCCAAACGTATGCTCCATGGCCTTCTCCGTACCGACAAGAACCCAAGAGCTTGTCCCCATACTGCCAGGGATAAGAACCGGCTGCCCCTCAGAACGATAATCCTCAGGAACAGCAACGTTGTTTGGCGGAAAAGCCCGAGTAGCACCCTTCCTGTGAACCCAAACCTTCTTCATGCTGCCGTCAACTTTGTGGATTTCAGTCTTGGCAATGTTATGCGCAACATCGTAAATGAGTTTCAGCCCAAACTTCTCAGGATCTTGCTGGAAAACCTTCTGGAAACTCTGCCTGAGCCAATGCATAATCGCTTGCCTGTTAGCAAAAGCATAGTTGACAGCGCACGCCATCGCCTGAATGTAATCCCTTGCCTCAGGGCTGTTTCCAGGCGCACAAGCCAACTCCCTGTCGGGCAGTGTGATCTTGTATTTTTGAACTGCGCGCTCCATCACACGCAGGTAATCAGAACAAACTTGGTGGCCAAAACCCCGTGAGCCACAATGGATCATGATCGTGACCTGCCCTTCATGGTCAATCCCGAAAGTCTTGGCTGTACGCGGATTGAAGATTCTGTCCACTTTCTGAATCTCAAGGAAATGGTTGCCAGAGCCTAAGGTACCAATCTGAGTCAAACCCCGACTCTTGGCAGTTGAGGATACTTTACTCGGGTCAGCATTCTCCATTCTTCCGCTCTCTTCACAATGCTTAGCATCTTCAGCCCAACCTAAACCCCTGTCAATTATCCAACTAACGCCTTCAACGACTAGCTGGTCGAGGTCACGACTGCTTAGGCTGAAATCTTTTCTCCTACTACCCAAACCGGACGGCACATTGTCAAAAATCGCATTTGCGAGTTGGCTAAGCTTCGGTCTTATCTCCTGCTCAGAAAAGTTACTTGCAAGAAGCCGAACACCACAATTAATATCGTAACCAACACCTCCTGGACTAATTACGCCTTCATCATAGTCAGTCGC
>DUHG01000099.1 GCA_013330975.1 Candidatus Bathyarchaeota archaeon | reverse complement strand
CTAAACACTGTTTAATTCAAATCTATGAATCGGCAACAACTATTATAAAGAGCACGCCACGGTAGTTAATCTGTGATGGAAGATAGCCCATGAAAGCATTTATCGTTCTTTACCCTTTTGGAATACTTGCTTTTGACGAAGAGAGAAAGATAATCGCACAAGCCCTCTTTCCCAAGAAACCTCAGGATGCGGCAAAAGTCTTCGTGGAACTTGAAGCTGGGGTTTCCTCAATTGATCTATCATCCCTAACTAGCGCTCTGAAGGCTGCTGGATGCAAAAGTATCTTTGTGGAGAACTCCCCTCTGGCAAATGCAATTCAAAAGAAGCTGGACTCAGCCGTTGAGATCTCAGAAATTGGGGGCTTTCATGCCCCAACTCCTCAAATAGCTGTCGAAACTGGATTCTCAAATAGTCCCGAAGAATTCAGTGTTTGGACGCGCAGTTTCACATTGGCACTGGCAAAACTCCGCGTGAAAGGGGCAGTGGAACAGAGAGATTTGGTAGTTGCTCAAACGATTCAAACCTTAGATGATCTGGACAGAACTATAAATCTGCTTGTGGGGCGTCTTAGAGAATGGTACGGCGTTCATTTTCCCGAGTTTGACAGGCTCATTGAAAAGCACGAAACCTACGCGAGGCTAGTAATGGATCTAGGAAGAAGGGAGCATTTCTCTCTCGAAATGTTAGAGGAAGCCTCAATTCCCTTGGGGAAGGCTAAGGCAATATCTGAAATAGCTGAAAACTCAATGGGCGCAGTCATTTCGGATGAGGACCTTCTCCCAATCCAGACTCTTGCCAAGAATATTCTTGAGCTGTATTCCTTGAGACAGAGCATGGAAGGCTATCTGGACGGAACAATGGAAGAAGTCGCGCCTAACATTAGATCATTGGTGGGGGCACTTTTGGGCGCCCGCTTGATAGCAATTGCTGGGAGTCTACGCAATTTGGCTATGCGACCAGCAAGTACTATCCAGGTGCTAGGCGCAGAAAAAGCGCTCTTCCGTTCACTTAAAACGGGGGCCCGTCCACCCAAGCACGGTTTAATTTTCCAAGCTGCCCTGCTTCATGATGCTAAAAATTGGCAAAGGGGTAAGATTGCCAGAGCTTTAGCAGGCAAGCTTTCTATTGCTGCACGCGCAGACGCTTTTGGCGGCAATTACATAGGTGAGAGGCTAAAAGCAGATTTAGATCGAAGAATAGGTGAGATCAAAGAAAAATACAAAGAGCCTCCACCCATNNTGCGCGTAAGGGTTAAACCTCACCCAGAGTTCCCAGAGGTTTACCAAGCAACGCTGGAAGATGGCGCACATAGGCTTGCTACCAAAAACTTGACCCCAGGAAGAAGCGTTTATGGAGAGCGTCTGATACGTTTTGAAGGGATCGAATATCGCGTTTGGGATGCGTTCAGAAGCAAGTTGGCTGCAGCGATTCTAAGGGGAGTTCAAAATGTTCCCATAAAACCCACACATACTGTATTGTACTTGGGCGCTGCTTCAGGGACAACTGCAAGCCACGTTTCAGACATAGTTGGAAACACGGGTCAAGTTTATTGCGTTGAATTTTCGTCCAGAAGCTTGCGCGAACTCGTGAGCAACGTTTGTGCAAATCGACTCAACATGTCCCCATTTCTTGAAGACGCGCGACAACCGGAAAAATACTCGATTTTTATCACCGAGAAGGTCGACGATATTTACTGTGATGTGGCTCAACCAGAACAGGCCAGAGTCGTTGCTGATAATTCTGATGTCTTCCTAAAGGAAGGAGGCTGGATAATGCTAGCCGTTAAAGCTCAAAGCATAGATGTAACAAAAGAACCTGCTGTTGTGTACCGAAATGAGGTAAAAGTTTTAGAAAACAGAGGTTTTCAAGTCAGAGAGGTTGTTGGATTGGAGCCATATGACAAGGCTCACGCCATGATAGTGGCACAAAGAGAGCAATCCTATCTCACGACTCGCATCTGATAATCAGATTAGCTTTTTCTGAATGCCTTTTATTTCGTCTTTGACTTTTCGCGCAGGTTTGTAAGACTTTCGAACGCAATCAGGATATTCCCTGTGTGTTTCAAGCCACTCTCTGAGGAATGCCTTAGTCTTAGGGTCAGTTAGATATCCACAGCCAAAATCTCCAAATTCGGTCGCTAGCCTCTTTATTTCATTGTCCCGTTCAACCTTGGCCAAAATAGATGCAGCTGAGACTATTGCGTAAATCTTGTCCGCCTTATGTTTGGAAATAATTCGTGTCTTGATTGAAAGCCGTTCCTGAATATGGTGCTTAAATCTGTCCTCAACAACATCGGCGGCATCAACATATGCTTCTTCGGGTTTCAAGGCATCAATTATTTTAGCCATTGTGTCGGCTTCAAGTCTATTCAGTTTGTGAAGTCTTCTTTGGCTCGCTACTACACGGTCAATCTCAGGAGGCATGAGTCTTATTATAAGGTATTGTTCTGCAAGGAGTTTTATCTGCTGGGCGAGATCAACTCGCTTCTTGGGCAGTAGGAGCTTCGAATCCTTTACTCCCAATTGTGTTAACTTGGGCAGTGTTTCCTGCTTAATTGTGACTCCAGCAACGACCAGAGGTCCAATAATGCTGCCCCGACCGGCTTCGTCCAGACCTGCCACTAGCATTAATTAGTTGCCCCTTTTAAGGAGAGACCTCGCTTTCCGAGGCTATAACCTTTTCA
>DUHG01000020.1:8304-16321 GCA_013330975.1 Candidatus Bathyarchaeota archaeon | reverse complement strand
ACTTTTCCTTTCTCAATGAAGTATTGAGGTTGCTCTGAGATGAGTTTTGAGATTTTCTCCCCTGTTTGAGCCATTATGCTTAGTATCAGAGCCGTTGTCATGGAGCCGTCGCGGACAGCTTGGTGTGGGCCATAGAAAACTCCTCCGTTTTCCTCTCCACCGAGCTTCGCCTTGATTTTCTTCATCGTTTGTGAAACTGTTACACTTCCGACTTTGGTCCAGACAAGTTGACCTTTGTATTTTTCCGCAGTATCTTTCACTAGCGTCGACGAACTAACAGGAGTGACGATTTGGGCATTTGGGTTCTTCTCTAGGAAATATTTCATGACTAGGGCGAATGTCTTATCACCCCAGTAAATCTCCCCAGTATCTCCAACAAACAGGGACCGATCTGCATCTCCGTCGAAGGCAACGCCTAAATCTGCGCCCAGTGCTTTCACTGCCAAGGAGATATCCCTCAAGTTTTCCGGTCTGGGTTCAGGGGGTCTTCCTGGAAACGTTCCGTCTATGTTAGCATTTATACTTGTTACCTTGCAGCCAAGGTCCCTCAGGAGAATAGGTGCCGTCAAGCTGCCTACACTGTTTGCCCCGTCGACGACGACATGAAAATTTTCTTTTGCTATCCTTGAAACGTCAACCTGCTTTTTTATTGCCTCTACATACCTTTCGTTTACTCTTGGTGCCTCGAATATTTCACCGAGATTGTTCCATTCAGCACGTAACATTTTGTTTTCAAAATAGATCTCTTCTATCTCGGTTTCTTGTTCGTACGAGATTTCTATGCCATCTTCCCAGATGACCTTTATGCCGTTGTACTCAGCGGGGTTATGGGAGGCCGTTATTATAACTCCACCGTCAAACCCTTGGTCTTTAACGGCAAACTGAAGCGCCGGCGTGGGTGCCATGCCTGCAAAATAGACATTGCAGCCAGTCGAGGCTAGACCCGATATTACACTTTTAGAGAACATCGGACCGCTGGTTCTTGCGTCATGACCGACCAGCAGTTTCTTCTTATTAAAGAATGTTCCAATCGCTAAGCCAACTCTAATTGCCATTTCCGGGGTGAGTTCTTTGTTTACTATTCCTCGGATGCCATTTGTTCCGAAAAGTTTTCTTGCTCCCATTCTACTTGCCTCATTCCTGCTAACCTGCAATCTTAGATTTTAACGTTTTTTCAGCAACTTCTTTGGCTGGGCAGACGGCTGTTTCGTTCTCTAAACAAACGCCTTCTTTTATCCTTGCCTGGTCGGCAACTATGCACCCCTTACCTACTTTGGCTTTTCTGCCTATCACCGCGCCTTCACCGACGATTGCGCCTTCAACCACAGCATAATCTTCTATCACTGCATCAGGAAAAACCACGGATTCTCTTATTTCAGCCATTTCTCCAACGGCTACGTTTCTTCCTAAGACCACGTAGGGGCCGACCTCAGTTCTATCGCCAATAACAACACCTTTGTCGAGTGCGACGGGGTCAGTCAATTGATACCTACTTTTGCCTCTTCTTTTGGTCTTTTTCGAAAGGGAATCAAGAATTATCTTGTTTGCCTGCAAGTACTCTTCTGGTTTTCCAATATCCATCCACAGACCTTGAAAAATTTGACCGTAAAGGTTTTGTTCAGCGGCAAGTTTGGGAAATATCTCGCGTTCCATGGAGACTGCTTTTCCACTAGGGATAAGCCGTAGAACCTCTGGGTTAAGGACGTACACTCCGGCATTTATTAGATTTGAAGGCGCTGTGCCGCTTGGTGGTTTTTCTGTGAAGCGTGTTATTCTCTTGTTTTCAGCTAATTCCGCGACTCCATATCGGCTGGGATCTTCAACCCTGCAGAGGGCTATCGTTGCCATTGCTCCTTTTTTAATGTGGCTTTGGAAAAGTTCTTTGTAGCTAATGTCAGCGAATATGTCTCCATTCAATACTAAGAATGGCGCGTCATGGCCGATTAGTTTTTCCGCTCTCTTCACTGGTCCAGCTGTTCCCAGTGGAGTCTTTGGCGGGTCATGAGAATATTTGACTTTCAGGCCACTTCTCCTTATTCTTTGCTGTTTTATATGGAACTCTGTGAGCTTGTTGACTGCTAGTATGGCTTCTGATACGTCATTTCTTGCGAGTCTTTCGAAGATCCATTCGAGCAGGGGTTTATTTGCCAGGGGAAAAAGGGTCTTGGGTCTGGTGCAACTAAGGGGTCTGAGTCGCGTTCCGAATCCGCCTGCGAGTATAACAGCTTTCAATGGTGGTCACTTCTGTCTGCTGATGCAAGCAACTATTCAGCTTTTTTAATATAAAGAGTGTTGAAGAAGCATTTTATTCCCATTCAATCGTTGCTGGAGGTTTGTGCGTTACGTCATAAACCACGCGCGTGACTTCAGGTATTTCATTGGTTATTCTTGTCGAAATTCTTTCCAAAACACTGTGGGGAATCCGAGCAAAGCTTGCAGTCATGGCTTCACGACTTTGAGCTGCTCTAACCGCGACCACATAGCCATATGCCCTTGCGTCGCCCTTTACGCCCGTGGCTTTGGTGTCTGTCAGAACTGCGAAATATTGCCAGAGTCTTTCCTGCAAACCTCTCTTTTCAATCTCTTCCCTAACTATCCTATCCGCCTTCTTTGCGATTCTGACTTTTTCATAGGTCAGTTCACCGATTATCCTCACCGCCAGCCCTGGACCTGGAAAGGGTTGTCTCAAGACAATGGCATCTGGCAGGCTTATCATTTTCGCTACCTTTCGTACTTCATCTTTATAGAGGTCACGCAGGGGCTCAAGGATTTTCTTGAATTTAATTTTAGCTGGTAATCCTGCGACGTTGTGGTGAGTTTTTATTTTCTCCGAGTGTTTCCTGAATCCTGACTCAATCCTGTCCGGATATATTGTTCCTTGTATGAGAAAATCTGCCCCATTTTCTTCGGCTATTTCTTCGAAAACACGGACGAATTCTTCTCCAATGATTTTCCGTTTTTTTTCGGGATCAGCAACTCCTGCAAGTTTTTGCATGAATCTCTCTTGAGCATTGGCTGTAACAAAATTTATTCTGAAGTTTTGAAATGCTTCACGTATCTGTTCTGGCTCTTCCTCTCTCATGAAACCGTGGTCAACGAAGACTGCGGTAAGTTTTTCGCCTAGCGCTTTGGCAGCTAAAGCGGTTGCAACGCTTGAATCTATTCCGCCGCTTAAACCTATAATTGCTTTCGCTTCTCCGACTTCTGTCTTCAGCTCTTTTGTAATTTTCTCGATTAGGTTTTCCATTTTCCAGTTTGTTTTACAATTGCAGACTTCAAAAATGAAGTTTCGGAGCATCAGTGTGCCATTCTTTGTGTGAATGACCTCGGGGTGCCACTGTAGCCCATAGATGGGTTTTTCTTTGTGTCTGAAAGCTGCAACTGGGCAGTTTTCTGTGTGCGCCAAAACCTCGAACTCAGATGGCATGGCGAAGACTGTGTCTCCGTGGCTCATCCATACTTTCTCTTCTGATGCCAAGCCTTTGAGAACTCCAACAGGTTGATCAATCTTCACTTCGGCCTTTCCGTATTCTTTGCAGGAAGCAGGCTTGACTTTTCCTTTGCTGATTTGTGCCACCAACTGATGCCCATAACATAATCCAAGAATTGGCAAGCCTGTCTCCAGAATGCGAGGGTCAAGTTTCGGGGCATTTGGCTCATACACGCTGGATGGGCCTCCTGAGAGAACAAGACCTTTGACATTTATTCTCTGATCTAGTGTTTTGATTTCTTCAGGCGAAATATCTGGTCCAACGATTTCTGAGTAAACTCCGTGTTCTCTGATTCTTCTGCTTATTAGGTGGCTGTATTGTCCTCCGAAATCTATGACTAGTATTGTGTCGTACTTCATCTGTTTCGCCTTAATCGTGCTGATGTGGGTTTGCTCTGGTAATTTAATATTGCTGTCTTCTTCCTGACAATGATCCGCCCCTATTTTCGTGTCCTGTTTCTCTGTTTGGGTTTCACTTTGTCTTATTTGGAATGCATATAGCTAAACTTTTATAAACTCATCTGGCTGATTATTGGAAAAATGTACAGGAGTCAGTTATTATGACACTAAATGAAACTGATTACCGAATCCTCAAGGTGCTTTTGGAGGATGCTCGTTTCTCAAGCAGACAGATTGCAAAAAAGGTCGGTGTATCTGTAGGCACGGTGCTTTCTAGGGTGAAGAAGTTGGAAGATGAGGGTCTAGTGAAGGGGTATTCCGTGATCATGGATCATGAGAAACTGGGCTANNTATATTGAGCGTACGAATACGCATGTCGTGCTGACTACGGTCAAAGAGGATTTTCGTCTTCTATGATCTAAACCGTGAAGAGACTTTACAGAGACAGTGCTGATTAGCGCGGAAGGTTTTTGTTCTCAACATTTGCCGTTTTTTCTATATTTGAGTTCTGGTGGGGCTATGGTTATTCTTGTGCCTGGAGCGACTTGGGAAGTTATCCACACGTTTCCTCCAATAACAACGTTGTCCCCAACAATCGCGTCCGGTCCAAGTAGCGTCGCTCCAGAATAGATAACCACGTTGTTTCCAACGGTGGGGTGCCTCTTTGTTCCCCGTATGATGGCGCCTTTCTCATCTTTTGGAAAACTGAGCGCTCCTAGCGTGACGCCTTGGTAAATTTTGACGTTATCGCCTATTTCTGCAGTTTCTCCAACAACTACGCCTGTGCCATGGTCGATGAAGAAGTTTTTCCCGATTCTTGCGCCTGGATGTATGTCTATCCCCGTAAGGGAATGAACGTGTTCGCTCATTATTCGTGGAATTAGGGGAATGCCTCGAAGATAGAGTTCATGGGCTATTCTATAAGTTGTGATGGCCAGAAGGCATGGGTAACTTATTATGACTTCTTCTGTACTTACAGCTGCTGGGTCTCCATTGTAGGCCGCTTCTATGTCTCCGCTTACGATTGCTCTGAGTTCTGGGATTTTCTCCAGTAGCTCTTTTACAACGACTTCGGCTCTTGAGCGGCAGACATCATGCGGGCATTCTTTGACCTTTCTGCAGATGTATTTTAGACTCTTTTCAATCTCAACTGTGAGTCTCGTTTGCACTGAGGCCAAAGTGTTGCCTAGGAAATATCTGATGTTGGCTTTCGTAATTTCGTTTTTTCCAAGATATCCTGGGAAAAATACTGCCAACAGGTCTTGAAGGATTTCTATAATTGCTTCTTTTGACGGTAGGTCTTTTCCTTCAAGGTGGTCCATGCCTCCGAAGGTTTCGTAGTTATTCATTAACTTGTCAACAAGCGATGAAAGCTCCGTTTCACTCCAGTTTCGGTCCACGCTTTTTTTGTCTTTCATCAGCGTGTCGATCATCTTCTCTGGATTCCAGCATTGTGCTGCAGGCTTTGGGGCTTTTCTTACCTTTTTGAGTTTTTCTTGGCCTGAATTTGTCATTTGTATCTCGCTTCTGATAGTTGGAGGGAGTGGAATATAAGCAGGGGTCCTTGACTGGCTAGTCGTATGAAGGTTCGTCGAACAAAGGCGTACTAAGGTAGCGTTCACCCGTACTGGGAAGAACCACCACAATCAATTTGCCTTCATTTTCCGTTCTCTTCGCAACTTGAAGAGCAGCGAAGGTTGCTGCGCCCGAGGAAATTCCAACCAGCAATCCNNATCTTGTGTGGTCCTGGTTTTCCGCCGCTTAAGACTGGTGAGTCGAATGGTTCTACAGCTATGGCTTTGAACGTTGGTTTGAGGGGTTTAATGTATTGCGCCACTCCTGTGATTGTGCCACCCGTGCCTACTCCGGCGACGAATATGTCGACTTGCCCGTCTGTGGCGTTCCATATTTCTGGTCCTGTGGTTTCGCGGTGGATTTTCGGGTTGGCGAGATTCTTGAATTGTTGAGGCATGAAAGAGTTGGGTGTCGTTGTAGCAAGTTGTTCGGCTTTCGCAATTGCTCCTTTCATGCCTTCTGCTCCTGGTGTAAGCACAAGTTCCGCTCCGTATGCTTTGAGGAGCTTGCGGCGTTCCATACTCATGGTTTCGGGCATTGCGAGGATTAGTCTGTATTTCTTTACCGCGGCCACCATGGCTAGGCCTATTCCTGTGTTGCCGCTTGTTGGTTCAATTATGACGGATTCTGGTTTTATCAAGCCTTGTTTTTCGGCTTCTGTGATCATGCTGTCGCAAATCCGGTCTTTGACGCTTCCTCCAGGGTTTCGTGATTCTAGTTTAGCGACGACGGTGCATTTCAACCCTGCTGTTAGTTTGTTTAAACGTACAAGTGGTGTTTTCCCTATTGTTTCGAGAACGTTGTTGTGAATTTCCATTCAATCACACTCTATAACGGTGTTATGATAGTGCTTCTGCTATAAATACTTACTCCGCTAGTGGGATAGCATTAACATGGTTATAAACAAGCCTGATGCAAGATCAGTCCAGTCGGTGAAGCAAGCCTTTTAATTTACTCATGGTTCTATTAGTCTTCACGGCAACAGTTTCAGGCAGAATTCGGTTCTTGCGGGGGTTGCCAAGCATGGTCAAAGGCGTAGGACTGAGGCTCCTATCCTGTAGAGGTTCGTGGGTTCAAATCCCACCCCCCGCACCAATCTTTTGACAAAAATGCTAGCTGGTTTGCGTCTTCCTTCCCAGGAACATGTTGATTGCTTCAATCAATGATTCGCATGCTGACTGCCTATATGGCTGAGAATTGTCAATTTCATGTTCCTCGATTTCCTTCTCAAGGATCTGCACTTCTGTGATCGTTGCTGTTTTTCTCTTTTCGTATTCGTCGTGGAGTTTTTCTTGCTCAAGTGCGAAATTCTGAATTGCCGCTTCGAGTTCTTTCTTGGTCGTCGCTAGTCTGTCGGTGATTTCCGCTTGCTTCTGAGCTTTGGCTTTCTTTGAGAAGCCCCCGAAGAAACTCGTTTTCATATCGCTAATTTCCTCAAACTGTTTCTCCAAATCGCTGATAGCTCGGGTCAAATCTTCTATTTCGGAATTCCTCTTTCGCCTAATCTCTCTCGTCTCTGCAGCATAGACTGCATCCGTATCTTCAAGCAAATGGTTCTTGTCTGAAAGAGCTTTCGTTTTTTCTTTGAGGATTGATTCATCAAGTCTTTTCCCTGATAGTTCCCTCTCTACCCTGTCAAGTATTCTGCAACGTTCTTTGATGAAATCATTGTCTGCTCCAATCAGTGGGTTTGATTCGAAAACTGAAAGTACTTTTCTGAGGTTGATAAGCCAGTCGTCAAAATATGAGCTGAACGGTGACAACGCGAATTTTTGGTTACCCAACCCGTGCAGGCTTTTTATCGTTCTCTGAACGATCTCTTTTCTGTTAAGTTCGCTTGCCTCTTCCATTGAGTCTCTTTGGATCGACGGATGTTTTTGTTTTCTACTTTTCTTCTTCTCATGTTGAGTCTTTTGGTGCCCTCTTCCACTTCGAGCAGATTTCACTTGAGGTCTGTAGCCCATAACAGAACATGATTGCAGAGATACTTAAAGAATAATGCGACTCAGAAAGGATGGTGACTCTATGTCTCTTTCTGAAGTTATGTCATAAAATATTCCCGATATCTCTGTGTCCACTATTTCTTGTTCTTTTCTTTCCGATTGAGTTCTTCAAGCTTCTCTGTGACCTTCAGAGCACGCTTTTCCGCTTCCGCCAACAAGGGTTTCCAGTCTTTCTTCTTTACCGCTTCAGTTAATCGCTCGGTTTCAGTTGGCAATTTGCCCATTGCTTCCGCAAATCGCTTCTCAGCTGCTTCGTCGCTGTCGACTAATTCTAGAGCTTCTTCAGGACAAGCCTCAATGCATTTTGGTTCGCCGCTGCACTGGTCGCATGCTATTACAATTCCCGTGTCTGGATGAAGAACGATTCCTCCGTGTGGGCATGCTTGGATGCACCAGTCGCAGCCCTTGCATTTTTTCTCTTTGACCATCAAAATGCCGGTTTTCTCACTTTGCACAAGCGCCTTTTCGGGGCATGCCTTGACGCATTCGGCTTCTTCACAGAACCTGCATGCCAAAGCGAAATTGAAGAGCGGCATCATGCGGATTATTC
>DUHG01000020.1:2698-8297 GCA_013330975.1 Candidatus Bathyarchaeota archaeon | reverse complement strand
TCGAAACCCGCTGAAACAGCTACAATTTCAAACGGAAATTTGGAAGCCAAATCCAGCGCTTTGTCCAGAGCCTCCAAATATCGCTTTTCTCCACAATCTGCAGGCAACGGGAAATTCAAAGAATTGCCCTCAGAGCTGAAACCCGTGCCCGGATAATGTGGATGTCTATGAATGGACGTATACACAACTTTTGGATCGCCTTGGAAAACCTCTTGCGTGCCATTTCCGTGATGCCCATCTATGTCCAAAACAAGCGTCCTTTTGCCAATTGCTTTGACCGCAATGGCAATATTGTTGAGGTAGCAGAAGCCGCGAGTGTAGACCCCCAGTGCTGACCCAAAAACACCTGCATGATGACCAGGCGGACGCATGAGAGAAAACCCGCCTACCCTAGACGCTAGAAGCGCGCCGCCAGCTGAGAGCCGAGCATACTCGAAAATATTATCATAGGCAGGTGTATCCGAATCCTCGGCCAATCCTTTCCGCAAGTTCCAAATATAATCCCCGTCATGTACGCGCAGCAAGTCTTCCTCTTCAGCAGGATCGGGCTGAAGAAACTCATAGCCTTTCTCGCTCAAGAATTCATGCGCCACTTTAACTCGTTGTGGACCTTCGATGTGCCAGTTGCCATAGCCGAGGCATTTCTCAGAGAAGATAATCTTGGTCTTCATNNGTTTACCGCAACCCCTAATCCGTGGAGAACCTCTTGAATGGCTACAGAAAATCCCTTCAGCAAATTCCGCCAAGAATGCACTGATGTCTTAGAACAAGCCCTGAGAAAGCTTCTTCCAGAAATCAAAATTGAAAAACTGACCTTCAGCAAACCATCCAACCCAGAGTTTGGACAACTAGCCTCCTCGCTCTGCTTTGAACTGGCGAAAAAAATCAACCAGAAACCACTCAGCTTGGCGGAGAACCTGGTCAAAGCCATGGACAAGAGAGGGTTTCACCTAATAGAAAAGGCTGCCCCTGCAGGTGCAGGGTACATAAACTTTCATATTGACTATACCAAATTCTCCAAACTTTCAATTCAATCAATCCGACATCTTAAAGACAAGTACGGTTTTGCAAAAACCGACAATCCGCAAAGGATAATCATTGAGCACACAAGTGTTAATCCCCTTCATCCAATCCACATTGGACAAGCCAGAAACCCGATGCTGGGCGATTCATTGGCGCGGATACTAGAATCTAGAGGGCACGTCATCAGTCGTCATTACTACATAGATGATGTGGGACGCCAATCTTCAGTAGTTGCATATGGCTACGCTGCATTGTGCAAACCTGCACCTGACTCGAAGTCTGACCTTTTTGTTGGCAGAATATATACGATAACAAGCTGCTTGGTGGAAATCAATCGTCTAAAGAGAGCTCTCGAGCTTTCGCATGCAGTTCCCTCTGAGGATATTGCAAAGCTGAACAAAGAGCTAGCAGAATGGGTTTCAATTGCCGCTGAACTCAAAGGGAAGTTTCCGGAGCTGTTCGAAAAATTACTGGAACAAATTAGCAAAGACGCAAATCCAGAGGAAGAGATCAATAGACTGAATCGTGCATACGAGGATGGAGAACCCAAGGCGAAAAAACTGATACGCGAAGTGAGTGAACTCTGCCTTTACGGCTTCAGGAAAACTCAGGAACGTGTGGGCATAACTTATGATTCTTGGGACTGGGAAAGCGATTTTGTATGGAGCAGCCAAGTTGGCGACGCTATGAGAAACCTCAAGATATCCCCATTCGTTTTTTCAGAAGGCGGGGTTCTAGAGTTTGACGCCGAGAAAGTAATCCGAGTTTTGAATCTCAGACCAAAATTGGGTTTGAAAGAAGATCATGCGGTTCCACCGCTGACCCTTGTTCGTGCAGACGGAACCACGCTATACACCACTCGTGACATAGCCTATTCCTTGTGGAAATTCAATCTAGCGGACAAAGTAATCAACGTTATTGGCATGGAACAATCACTTGCACAATTGCAGCTGAAAATCGCCCTATACGCTTTAGGCTTTGAAAAAGAAGCGGACAATTTTGTTCACTTCGCCTATAATCTTGTCACACTTCCTGGCTACAAGATGTCGAGCCGCAGAGGGCACTACATCACTTTTGACGAAGTTCTAGACGAAGCAATTGAACGGGCTTTCGAAGAGGTTTCGAAGCGTTCTCCACAATTAACTGAGGCAGAGAAGCGTAGGATCGCAGACTTTGTGGGAATTGGGGCCGTTCGTTATGCCCTTGTTGATGTTGATGCTTCCAAGCCTGTAGTTTTCACTTGGGATCGTGTATTGAACTTCGAGACGAACAGTGCTCCATATGTTCAGTACACTCACGCTCGGGCTTGCAGCATCTTGCGCAAAGCGGCAAGGGAGCCTGAGAACCCAGACTACACTCTCTTAATCGACAAACTAGAGCGCGATCTTGTTTTGATAATATCTGGTTTTCCAGATACGTTCATAGAAGCTTCGGAATACCTGAAACCCAATTTGATTGCAGATTATGTAAACGCGCTTGCTGACAAGTTCAACACTTTCTACAATGCGCTGCCCGTTATCAAGGCCGAATCTCAGGAGCTAAGTGATGCACGAATAGCCTTGACACAGGCGATACGGATTGTTTTGTGCAATGCGCTGAACTTGATTGGTGTTGTCGCGCCTGAAAAAATGTGACCATTTTAGTGGTCTACTCAAAAGACAAATCTTTCCAAAGTTTATGCCGCGACAGACTGCGCATTAGCGTTCCCAATTGTTTCTAGAGGATATTTGGCAACATTTTAAGTTCAGGCATGTTTCATCTGTTAATTTGCGTGAAGCTTGGACAATGCCATCCCCCATCAATCGTCGCTGTGTCTATTCGCGATTCGCTAAAACTATTCTCATCGTAGCACTTCTTATTTCAGCTTCATTCTTTTGCCTTCATTCTGTGACTGCGATTTCTGAAAAGCCTTCCATCGAATGGATCAGACTTTTTGAGAATTTGCAGGCTGCTTCTATCGTTACAACTTCAGACGGAGGCTTTGCCTTGGCTGGCAAGGCTTGGTTGCCGGAAGTACCCTCGTTTATCAAGGTTGACCAGCTGGGAAACGTGCAGTGGCAAAAATCTGTTGGAAATGTTGTTTCCTTGGCGCAAGCCAGCGACAACGGCTACGTTTTGTTTTGTGAGAATGGTGATATTGTAAGAACAGATTTGGTCGGCCGTTCTTCATCGAGCTTCTCTGTGGGTCTGAGCGGAGTTCGGGAAGGTATATTGACCAAAGATGGAAGCTATGTTCTTGTGGGTAACAGCATAGGAGCCGATTTTGAGCCCTACGTTTGGCTTCGCAAGGTTAACGCTGAAGGCACTATTTTGTGGGATATGAAGTTCACTGGCGGTTTCAGCGTTTCCACAGTGGTTGAGACTGATGACCGCGGATGCGCATTGGCAGGAAATTGGAAGAAAGATTTTTGGCTAGCTAGGATCGACTCTAATGGCAACCAACAGTGGAGCCAAACCTTTGCCTATGGTGATCTTCTGGATGCACATTTTGTCTACGGCATAACCAAAACCAAGGATGGCGGCTTTATGCTTGCAGGAGCTGGAGACTGGCGATCAAGCGGCGGCATGGTACCTTGGCTAGTGAAGATTAGTTCACAAGGGCATAACCAGTGGGACCTGCCGTACGTACAATTTCCAAATGAGAGTTTTAGCGATGTCGTGCAAACCAGTGACGAGGGCTACGTGGTTGCTCAAGCAGGAAGTGCCACGCTAGTTCGAACGGATCCTTCTGGTAGTGAACTATGGTCACTTCCACTTGGTGTTGCTGGGGGTTGGGCACCAAACTATCCATCATCGTGCCTCATTGGAGCTAATGATGGCGGATATGCTATTGTTGGGGCTACTTTGAGAGATGCGTTTCTCGTCAAAATTTCTCCAGAACCGGACCTTGTCGCACCTTCCATAATTGTGTCCAGTCCGGAAAACATAACATACCCAACTAGTGACATCGCACTTACGTTTTCGGTGAGTGAACCTTCTTCTTGGCTTGGCTACAGCATCGACGGTCAGCAAGTAATTGAAATTAGCAGAAATATTACCCTGACCGGACTTGCAATTGGCCGCCACAACTTGACAGTTTATGCTCGAGACTTGGCGGGACTGGTTGGAGTCTCAAAAACGATAGAGTTCACAATCACGTCTCGATTTCCAACGGAACTTGTGCTCATAAGCATAGCCATCGCGGTTGTTGCTGGAGCAAGTGTTCTGCTCTATGCAAAGCGGCGAAGTGTTTCGGAGTACAAGAATCAAGATTTGAAACACTTTTTGAAACGACGAGTTTCTATTATTGGGCGGAACAGAATTGCTTGGACGTTGCTAATCGTAGGTCTCTGTTTCATCTTGGTTTTTGTTCAGGTCTTCTTCCCATATGTATACTATTCTTCATCGTTCAAGAATTCAACAAGTCCATTTGAAGTGGGTGTGAGTTACGTCTACGAGCAAGATTATAGTGGACAAATCTACAGTGAAGTCTCACGTATCAAAGAATTGGGCTTCAAAGTGATTCGCGTCAATCTCGTGTGTGACTCAACGACTCCCAGTGCCTATTTGAACACTCTTTCTGATGTTTTCTTCAATGCGATTAGGCAGCTAGACGTGAAGGTTGCATTGATAATTAATAACCACGATCGTGTTGAGGAGATTGACTACTACATCGGGAAGTGGGGAAATGATCTGTCTTACATTCAAATCCTAAACGAGCCAGATGTAGCTTCATCTTGGGATATTGGTGCAATGTTTACGGACGATGAGGCGGGTTCGAGATTTGATGAAATCTATTCAATAGTTGAAAAACATAAGCTGTCAGCCCTGTATTATACCAACTTTAGCCCAGCGTTTGTTGTCAGAACAAATCTCCCTGTTCAGTTCAGTGAGAAACTCGATTTCGTCGGTTACGACGTCTTTATGGAATCATTTCTTACTCTTTCTCCCCCAATGATCCAGCTTCTTCAAAAGATAACGAACAAGGAGGTAGTTATTACCGAGTTTGGCATGTCAACTAACGATGACGTCGTTCAAAGCGACTTCATCATTGGAGGTTTGAAACTTTTCAAGAATATGGGGCTAAGAGGTTGCTGGATAACGTACTGGAACAGTGTCGATAACCGCTACGGAATTCGAGGAAGAATCGCTGAGCAGAAAATAGGTGAATGGATTGCAGCAAATGCTTAAGTCCGGCACACCAATTCTCATCCATGGCTTTGCGTTAGTGGCTGTCTTGGTCACTGTTCAATTGTTGCTCGATGCCTTCCAAGAAATGTTCTTGCTCTATAAGCCGCCAATCGGGTTCGCTCTTTTTCTACTGACAATGTTTGGCATACAGCCAATAATTCTCGGCGCGTTCAACATAGTGCTTATTCATCGATTGTACAGTTCTGAAGGATGGCAGCTAGGCTTCTGGCTCAACGGTTTCTTCCTCTTACTGATCTTCTTGACGATAAACCTGGTAATTCTAACAATTGGGAATGTATCATTCTCTATAGTTGTCGGTGTTGTTGAAATATTCCTGTTATCCTACCCGTTCGGATATCTAGGCAAATTCAGTAACCGAGGTAGCCCAAAAGCATAGTTTGCCATT
>DUHG01000020.1:0-2659 GCA_013330975.1 Candidatus Bathyarchaeota archaeon | reverse complement strand
GGCTACTGGCAAGGAAGCCACATGGTTGATGATGAAGCCTTGCTAAAAGCAGACGTTAACAGGTACTACGATGTTTTCGGGAAAGAGACCGACTACCGCGAGATGGAAGAACTTGTCACAGATTTTATCATGACTCTGAAAAGTGACTTCAATTATTCATCCGCTGAATTCCTATATCTGTTGGGCAAATATCTCAGCCGCAAAAACGTAAAAAGCATAGCTGCTGTTGCAGCGGAAAACAATGTGCCGATTTTCAGCCCAGCACTCCTTGACAGCGCATACGGCGAGACTGTTCTCATGGCAAAAAACCAGGGGCACAATCTTGTTCTTGACTCGGTTAAGGAGTTTAACCAGTTCGTTACAATCGGCACTAAAACAAAAGATGTAGGCGTAGTCTACTTAGGCGGAGGCGTCCCAAAAGACTTGACACAACTCATCGCCATATCGGTTTCGCCTATGACCAATGATCAAGGTGTGCCCGGAAGAAACGGGCATCTGCGCAAGGGTCTGCAAGAATATTATTATCCACACAAATATGCTGTTCAGATAACCACCGATGCCCCACAATGGGGCGGGCTCTCTGGTTGTACGCTAGAAGAGGCTGTGAGTTGGGGAAAGATCAACAGCGAGAGTGGAAAGAGAGCCGTATGCTACTGCGACGCAACAATTGCTCTACCTCTAATTGCGCATGCTCTGTGTGAGAGAGTTAGGGAGAAAAGGAAAGGGCCAGACATGTCTTGGCTCTTCAAAGAAGTGCCTTGAGCCAAGCTCAACTGCGTCGACCGAGCAGCGCGCCCAACATAACTGGAAGTATCACTGAAGCATCGCCTTCGATCATTACACGCTTGGCTTTTTCGCTGATTTTCCCCCAGGAAACGGCTTCTCGCGGTCTCGCGCCAGATAAGCTTCCATCCCATTCATCTGCGGTGCTCACGTACACAACATAGTCCAAGCCATCCTTGAATTGATTCCACCATATCGTATGATGCTTGCTTATTCCCCCTCCCACTATCAAAGCACCAGTCTTTTTTGCTGCAAAAACCAGATCGCTTAACTGACCCGAATCTCTGAGCAGATTGAGCTTGAAATCGTGGTCTTGACTGAACAGCCAAGTTTGGTACCCTACTGCTCCATCCGTTATGCCTGGTACGAAGATTGGAATGTTGTTTTTGGCTGCCCAGTAGAGAATTGAGCTATCGTTGCAGCAGCGTAAGCCAATTTCGCGGGCAAGTTCACTGGCTGAAACCTCTCGTTTACCCTCTCTGTACAAATCCTCAAGTAGCTCTTGGATTTTCTGCTCAATAATTACGCCATAGCTGTCGTTGGGGACAAGAACGTTTCCCAAGCGGTTTACGCCTTGCTGATGCAGTTTAGAATCATTCATTACGAAGCTGCCTTTGTAATAGTCTCTCCAGCTGCGGGCCATATCATGATCCAGTGTACCGCAAGAAGTGATTACGACATCTACGAGTCTGCGTTTTACAAGTTCCCTTATTACGCCACGCGTGCCAGTTGCGACGAGGTTGCCGGTGAATGAGAGGAACTTTAGGCAGCCTTTCTTGTTGATCATGCTTTCAAGGATGCTTACTCCCACGGCAAGCTTGCCAGCGGTAAAACCCCACGCCCTCTCCATCTGTAATACGAGGTCATTCACACTCATTTTACCATTCAATTCGTAGTCTTTGATTGCTTCTTTCAAGCGTTTTCCCTTCTGTTTCAGTAATTCAATAATAAAAGCCAAAATAGATATTTTAGTCTCTCTTTTTTCTTTTGATTTATAGGAATCCATTCACCCGTAAACCTGCGAGAATCTTGAATGCTGGAAGGAAACAAGATTTTAATTCGTCGGGCAAAGGCTGACGACATCGAAGTTATCTCACAAATCGAGAGGACATGCTTCCCGGGATTAACGGCTTATTCTAAACGTCATCTCGCATACTTAATCCTGAAAGCCAACAGCTCAACCCTGGTTGAAACTGAAAACTCGACTTTGCACGGATTCATAATCATAACTTATCACAAGAGAAGTCGCATTGGCAACGTCGAAACAATCGATGTGGACCCAAGTTTTCAAAAACAAGGCGTAGGACTTAGACTTCTGGCAGCAGCAGAAGAGGACATGAAAGAGCACGGAATGAAATTCTCTCAGCTAGAAGTATCCGAAGGAAACCATGCTGCAATCAAGCTTTATCAAAAAGCAGGTTACACAATTAAACAGAAGCTTGCTGACTATTACCAGTTTGAGCACAATGGTTCATGCAATGCCATTCGAATGATTAGGGTTCTAGATGCGGTTCATTAGTTGGCACCCAAACATCTTTTTCCAGTTTTGTAAAGCCGTGTGTGTATTGCTTGATTATTTTCAGAATGGGGGNNGAGTCGTATTTGCTGGCAAGAAAAGCTGCATGCTCTCGTTCATCCTCATCTAACCTGAGGTCGCCTTTGGCAAATCGGTTGGAGAATAGGTCGATGTCTTCTTTCCTGTAGCCCATGATGGCTGGGTTAGCGTTGATAGCGGTAAGGAATAATTGAATTCCAAGACACTTGCTGCAGTTGCCGCAGGGCACGATGTTTTTGCCTTGAAAGTGGCAACTATGGCATGAGCGCTGCAACTTGCAAAGTTCTCGGTACCGATTCGTCATTATCCTCTCTACGACGA